>CADCOP010000072.1 GCA_902803065.1 uncultured Lachnospiraceae bacterium
GGGCTTTTCAATGAGACCCGCCCTGCCGTAAGGAAAAAGGAATATAAACAGATCAAATCGCTCTTGAAATGCCAAACTCTTTCCTATATAATGATATGATGTGTTAACATAATCTTATCTTGAGGGGACGAGGTTTTATGATTCTGGATAAGAAGCAAATGAGCGAAGAGGATATCAAGCTTCAATATATTACACCGGCAATCACATCGAAGTGGCAAATACAGAAAATCACCATGGAGACACAGCTCACAGATGGCAAGATCAACCTGAAGGGCAATATTGTCTTCCGTGAGAAGCCGAAACGGGCTGATTATGTGCTTTATCTGAATGCCAACAACCCGATTGCGATTATTGAGGCCAAAGATAACAATCATTCAGTATCCTATGGTCTTCAGCAGGCCATGGCTTATGCCCAGATGCTGGATCTTCCCTTTGCATTCAGCTCGAACGGGGACGGATTTGCTGAGCACGACTTTCTCACCGGGAAAGAGCGTGAGTTTGGATTGGATGAGTTTCCCTCCGAAGCGGAACTGATTGCCCGCTATAAGGCAGAGAGGAACGGAGGAGCCGGAATCACTCCTTCACAGCAGACTCTTCTGGATCAGCCCTACTATTCCAGCCAGAACACCTATCCGCCCCGTTATTATCAGCGTATTGCCATCAACCGGACGCTTGATGCCATTGCCCAGGGTCAGAACCGGCTTCTCCTTGTCATGGCGACCGGCACAGGCAAAACCTATACCGCTTTCCAGATCGTATATCGCCTGCTGAAAAGCGGAATGAAGAGGAAGGTTCTTTATCTCGCTGACAGAAACATTCTGGTGGATCAATCCATCCAGCAGGATTTTGCTCCCCTGGAGAAGGTAATCCATAAAATCAACGTCTCAAAAGACGATAAAAGCACAATCACCTCTCATGAGGTCTACTTTTCTCTTTATCAGCAGCTTGTGGGCGATGATGAGCAGGAGCATTTTTCGGAGCTGTTCACACCGGACTTCTTTGACCTGATCATTGTGGATGAGTGTCACAGGGGGTCCGCTAAAGAAGAAAGCCGCTGGCGGAGAATACTGGAATATTTCAGTTCCGCCACACAGATCGGTATGACAGCCACTCCGAAAGAGACAAAGTACGTCTCCAACATCAACTATTTCGGTGACCCGATATACAGCTACAGCCTGAAAGACGGAATTGATGACGGATTTCTGGCGCCTTTCAAAGTGATCAATATCACGCTGGACATTGCAGACGGCTGGCGCCCGAGGAAAGGCCAGTTGGACAAGTTTGGCAATCCCATTGAAGACAGGGTCTACACCAACAGCGATTATGACTATAATATTGTCCTGGAGGACAGAATCTATCAGGTAGCTTCAGAGATCACCCGGTATTTGAAGTCAACAGACCGAATGGCGAAAACCATTGTTTTCTGTGCTACGGAAGAAGCCGCTGAACGGATGCGGATTGCACTTGTCAACCTGAACGCTGACATGGTGAAAAAGAACCCTGACTATGTGGTGCGTATCACCGGAAGCGACATTTACGGCAAGAGCAAGCTGGATTATTTCATTTCGGTCTCTGCGGCCTATCCGGTTATTGCCACGACTTCCAAGCTACTGTCCACCGGTGCTGATTGCAAAATGACCAAGCTGATCGTGCTTGATGAGATGATCGGCTCCATGACTGAATTCAAGCAGATTATTGGGCGAGGAACCCGCCTGCGTGAAAAAGAAGGAAAAACACACTTCGTGGTCATGGACTTCCGAAATGTCACCCGCCTTTTCGCCGACCCTGATTGGGATGGCCCGGTCCAGATTGATCCGGGATTTAATCCCGATCCGGAAAAGCCGGACCCCAACAACCCTCCTCCGGGTCCGGACGATACACCGCCGCTCCCTCCGAAGCCCCCGAAACCTGTTGTGAACAGAGACGGGTGCAGAGTTGAGATTATTCACAAAACAGTCTCTGTATATGATGCTGACGGGAAGCTCCTGCGCCACGAGAGCATTGTGGACTATACAAAAGAAAATATCGTCGGTGAATATGCTTCTCTGGATAACTTCATTCTGGAGTGGCGGAAAGACCCGAAAAAAGAACGCATTCGTGATATGCTTCTGGAACGTGGCATTGACCTTGAGAAGATGAAGGCAGACCAGAACATGCAGGATGTGGACGATTTCGACTTTATCTGCCATGTCGCCTATGACAAAAAACCGCTCACCAGATGGGAGCGTGCCAACAACGTGAAGAAGCGTGACTTTATCAGCAAATATAACGGCGTTGCACGTGAGATTATAGAGGCTCTGCTGGATCGATACATGAACACCGGCATCTACGAA
>CADCOP010000073.1 GCA_902803065.1 uncultured Lachnospiraceae bacterium
CATACGGAAGCGGATGATGGATACGGGAGAGACCCGCGAAAGGCGGGAGCCGAAGGGGCATGAAAAAACTCTCAGGCAAAAGAACCGGATCCGGACGCCCCCTGGAAAGCGCAAGATCACCGACGAAGTAAGGCCGGAGCATCAGAGCATATCATACCGGTCGAATCTTTCAGGTAAACGGACAGGACATAGAACAACAGTCATCAGGCTGCTGCTTTATGTCCTCTTTTTTTGTGATATCGCCCGGTGTCCATGGATGGCAGGGCCGCGCTTGTGCGAGCCATTGCAGGTACATGAGAGATGCTGACAAAAATAAGCAGAAAAGGAACGCGGCGAAAGCAGCGGTGTGAGGGCGATATCATCAATAGAAGGATTCGCTCCGTATGTTTTATGGAGAGGAGAAGGTTTATGGAAGGAAAAAAGACACCTCTGTATGAGGAACATATCCGGTGCGGGGGGAAAATGGTGGAATTCGGCGGCTACATCCTGCCGGTTCAGTACGCAGCCGGTGTGATCAAGGAGCATTTGGCAGTGAGGACTGCGTGCGGGCTGTTTGATGTATCTCACATGGGAGAGATCCTCGTGCAGGGGCCGGACGCCCTGAAAAACCTTAACCACCTGCTGACGAATGAGTTCGGCGGTATGAAGGACGGAAAAGCACGCTACAGCCCCATGTGCATGGAAAACGGCGGCACGGTCGATGACCTGATCGTTTACAAGGTGAAGGATGATGACTATTTTGTCGTTGTCAATGCTGCCAACAAGGATAAGGATTTTGCGTGGATGAGCGGACACTGCTACGGCGACTGCAGGATGACGGATGTATCTGCTTCCTACGGACAGATAGCACTGCAGGGACCGCTGGCGGAGAGGATTCTCCGGAAGCTTGCCGCGGAGGAAGATATTCCGAAGGGATATTATTCAGCCCTGTTTGCCAGAACAGTCGGAGGGATCAAGTGCATGATATCCCGCACAGGCTACACGGGCGAAGACGGATTTGAATTCTATATGGCTGCAGAGGACGCGCCGATCATGTGGAGGAAGCTTCTGGAAGCCGGCGAGCCTGAAGGTCTGCTGCCCTGCGGACTGGGCTGCAGGGACACGCTCAGGCTGGAAGCATCCATGCCGCTGTACGGCCATGAACTGAGTGAGGAGATATCTCCTATTGCTTCGGGACTTGGTCATTTTGTCAAAATGCAGAAAGAAGAATTCATAGGAAAAGAAGCGCTTGCAAAGGAGCTGGCCGAGGGAAGCACCCATATCCGGGTCGGTCTCAAGGTCACCGGAAAAGGCATCATCCGGGAACACCAGGAAGTGATGGACGGCGAGAAGCAGATAGGAATGACGACATCAGGAACACACTGCCCGTATCTCGGGTACCCCATAGCCATGGCAATGCTGGAGCCGGAGTACGCGAAGGAAGGAACGCAGGTAGAAGCGATCGTGCGCGGCAGACGAGTAGCGGCAAAAGTCGTGAAGCTGCCGTTCTTCCATCGGTAAGCGCATAGAAGACCGAGGAAGAATTACATGTCCGGTGAGTGCCGGGCATCGGGGAAGCAGGGAAGCAAGCTGGTCCGATGCTTTTGTGGAAGCCCTGTCGCGGTGACGAAAAAGGATAGCTGACATAAGTAATCAGACGCAAAAAGAAAGAAAAAAACAAAGGAAAAAACAAAGAAAAAAACAAAGAAAAAAAGAAACAATCCAATATTACAAGGAGGGAGCAACTATGAATTTTCCGGAAGAACTGAAGTACACAAAAACACATGAATGGGTAAGATTTGAGGATGAGACCACTGCTTACATCGGCATTACAGATTACGCGCAGGATCAGCTGGGAGATCTGGTCTTTGCCAACCTGCCTGAGGCAGGTGATGATGTTGTCTGCGGTGATCCTTTTGCGGATGTTGAATCTGTAAAAGCTGTGTCGGATGTGATCAGTCCCGTGACAGGTGTTGTTGAAGAAGTGAATGAAGAACTGGCAGATGAGCCGGCTTTGATGAATGAGTCTCCGTACGAAGCATGGTTCGTAAAAGTTAAGGATATCACGGAAACGGATGACCTGATGAGCGCGGATGAGTACAACGCATATGTGAACAGCCTTTGATCGTATAAGAACTTTGATCGTATAAGAAATGTATCTTATAAGCCTTAAGAAACACGATAACAGACAGGAGTGAAATCAGTTATGGGAAGCTATGTACCGAATACTGCGGCGCAGCAGCAGGAGATGCTCCGCGAGTGCGGCTTTTCGGGGTTTGAAGACCTCTACAGAGATATACCGGAAAGCGTTCTGAGAAGGACTCCGCTGGATATTCCGGCGGCTGCTTCTGAGCTGGAGGTGCGCCGGACGCTGGAAGGCATGGCGGAGAAGAATAAGATCTTCCGCACTATTTTCCGCGGGGCGGGGGCATATCATCATTACATCCCGGCGATCGTCAACACGGTCGCGAACCGGGAGGAATTCCGCACGGCCTATACGCCTTATCAGGCGGAGATCAGCCAGGGCGTGCTGCAGTCGATTTTTGAATACCAGACAGATATCTGTGAACTGACCGGGATGGAGGTCTCCAATGCCGGCGTGTATGACGGGGCGGTTGCCGCGGCGGAAGCCTGCGAGA
>CADCOP010000074.1 GCA_902803065.1 uncultured Lachnospiraceae bacterium
CTGGCCATCCGCTCACTGATGCCCTTGATCTCAGCAAGCCGCTCCGGCTCCTGTTCCATGATACGGAACGTATCCTCCTTAAAGCGCCGGACGATGCGCGCTGCAAGCACGCTTCCGATTCCCTTTATCGCCCCGGAGCCGAGATATCTTTCGATGGCAACGGCATCCTCCGGCGCGCATTCCTCATAGCTCTCGATCCGGAACTGCTCTCCGTAGGAAGCGTGCACCGTCGTATACCCCTGTGCCTCGATCAGTTCGCCCTCCGACAAAAAAGGGAGAACGCCGACGCAGACGATCTCCTCCCCTTCAGAAGACAGAGACAGGACTGTATATCCTGTCTCCGGGCTTCTGTATATTATATGATCCACGTATCCTTTAACAGCTGCCATGTAATGCCTTTCAACCTTCGTCTCCCCTGCCGCGTCCGGCTGTCATCAGGTCCATATATCGACCGGTACCGATCACGACAGAAAGCATCGGATCTTCGGCAACGATCGTGTTCACGCCCGTACGGGATTCTATGAGTTCTCCAAGTCCTCCCAGGAGCGCTCCTCCTCCAACAAGAACGATGCCCCGGGATACCACATCCGAAGCCAGCTCGGGCGGCGTTCTCTCGAGCACGCTGTGCACTGCGTCCAGGATCTGGGACAGGCATTCTTTCATGGCTTCCCTCGTATCCTCCGAATTGATGCGGACCGATCTGGGAAGGCCTGTGACAATATCCCTGCCGTTGATCTCCATGGTCTCTTTCTCGGGGCGCTCATAGGCAGTGCCGATGTGCTGCTTGATCTCCTCGGCCGCCTGCTGCCCGATCATGAGGCCATAGCGGGTCTTGATATGGCGGATGATCGACTCATCCAGATCATCTCCGCCCAGCTTGACGGATTTGCTCACAACAATGCCATTGATCGACAGTATGGAAACGCAGGATGTACCTCCGCCGATATCCATGATCATGTTTCCGCTGGGCCTTGAGATATCGATCCCGGCTCCAATAGCTCCGGCGATCGGCTCCTTTACAAGGAACACCTCCCTGGCACCTGCCTGGTAAGCCGCATCCTCCACGGCCTTGCGCTCTACTTCCGTCACATCATTCGGAACACAGATGCTGACTCTGGGTTTCCGGAACGAAAGACGTCCGGTCGCTTTCTGAATAAAATAACGGAGCATCTGCTCGGTCACACGGTAATCGGACACCACGCCCCTCTGGATCGGGCGGAGCGATACAATATTGCCCGGCGTTCTTCCGAGCATCATCCTCGCTTCCTCACCGATCGCCTTGATCTTGTCAGAATCCCTGTCATAAGCGACAATGGACGGCTCCTTGAGGACCACGCCCTTTCCGTTTACATATACAAGAATGCTCGATGTGCCAAGATCGATTCCAATATCACTGACTGCCATGAATATTCCCTTCCCCTGCATGATATGCAGTTCAAGTATTCTCTTCCGCACTGGATGCAGTTCATGTATTCTCTTCCGCACTGGGTGAAGTTCATGTATTCTCTTCCGCTCTATGTACAGTTCACGTATTCTGCCGGCCTCTCCTGCCGCGGATGATGAGTACGGCTGCCGATGTAATGACCATGACAAGAGACAGCATCTGAGAAACCGGAAGGCCTGTAAATGCCAGTTTCAGCTGATCCGTCCGCAGGCCTTCGATCCAGAGTCTCCCCAGTCCATATCCAAACAGATACAGGAGGAAAACTGTCCCCTGCTTTCTCTTTTTCATACGAAACGTCACTGCCAGCAGCGCTGAAAGGACTGCCAGGCACCAGAGACTTTCGTACAGAAACGTCGGATGCACCTGGATACAGGTCACATCCCCTGCCATCAGCGTATTCGAGAGCATCTTTTCGGTAACGTCTGCTTCATTTACCGCAGACAGCGGCAGCCGCATGGCTGTAACCGCATTCGTATACTCCCCGAATGCTTCCCGGTTGAAAAAGTTGCCCCAGCGGCCGATGCACTGTCCCAGGATCACTCCCGGCATCGAAGTGTCAAGAAGCTTAAGAAGCGGGATCTTTTTCCTCCGGGCAAAAACGACGCCGACCAGGACACCGGTGATCACGCCTCCGTAGATCGCCAGGCCGCCGCCCCTGAAGTCCAGGATCTCCAGCGGATGCTTTCCGTAATAATCCCACGAGAAGATCACATAGTAGATTCTGGCGCCGATCACAGATAAAAATACAGCGATCAGCGCAAAGTCAAAATACACATCCGGGTCCTGACCGGTTTTTTTCGCGATCCACAGGACCAGGTAAATACCGCAGAGCATCGCCAGCGCAATAATGATGCCGTAAAAAGCTATCTCCAGACCGAAGATCCGGACCGACCTGCCCACGTGGGGAAGCGAGATCCCCAGATTCGGAAAACCGATCGAATCCTCAAAAAAACCCGAATCCATTCCGTCCTCACACGTTGAACCGGAACAGGATCACATCTCCGTCCTGAACAACATACTCTTTGCCCTCAATGCGGATCAGGCCTTTATCCCTCGCGCCGGCGTAGGAGCCCGCGTCCAGGAGATCCTTGTAATTAACGACCTCTGCCTTGATAAATCCGCGCTCGAAATCGGAGTGGATCTTTCCGGCTGCCTGCGGGGCTTTGGTGCCGATCTTAATGGTCCAGGCACGAGTCTCATCTTCACCTGATGTCAGGAAGCTCATCAGGCCCAGCGTCCGGTAGCTCGCCTCGATCAGCTTGTCAAGACCGGACTCTTCAATGCCCAGATCCGCCAGGAATTCGGCTCTTTCATCATCATCCAGCTCAGCCATCTCAGCCTCAATCTGCGCGCAGATCACGAAGACCTCGCTGCCGTGTTCCGAAGCAAATTTCCGGACTGCCTGTACATGGGCGTTGCTCGCTCCGTCATCCGCCAGATCATCCTCGCCGACATTCGCGGCGTAAATGACCGGCTTTGCCGTCAGCAGATTGAGCTCAGCGAATACCGCCGCTTCATCCTCATCCTGCAGCTCGAACAGGCTGGCGTCCTTACCCTCTTCCAGATGGGCTTTCAGACGCTCTTCCATAGCATACTCTCTCGCGGAGGCCTTATCCCCTACACGGGCGCTCTTGGATGTCTTGGCCATTCTGCGCTCAAGAACTTCAAGGTCAGCAAAGATCAGCTCAAGGTCGATGGTCTCAATGTCGCGCAGCGGATCCACGCTGCCGTCCACATGAATGACATTCGAATCCTCAAAGCAGCGCACCACATGCACAATAGCATCCACCTCGCGGATGTTCGCCAGAAACTGGTTGCCCAATCCTTCACCCTTGGACGCGCCTTTGACCAGGCCCGCGATATCAACAAATTCAACGACCGCCGGCGTCACCTTCTTCGAATGATAGAAATCGCCAAGCAGACGGATCCTCTCATCCGGCACCGGAACGATGCCCACGTTCGGATCAATGGTGCAGAACGGGTAGTTGGCTGATTCCGCACCGGCCTTGGTCAGTGAATTAAAAAGTGTACTTTTCCCGACATTCGGGAGTCCCACGATACCTAATTTCATTTTTGTCTATATCTCCTTAAAAATGCTGTATTTATGCGGAGTTTCGGGATCGGCATTTTCAAAACCGCACCAATTCCGCACCAATTTTGCTGCTCCGCACCATTTTTTTACTCAGTGCCATTCTGGA
>CADCOP010000075.1 GCA_902803065.1 uncultured Lachnospiraceae bacterium
ACACATACTCTGTCTGCCAGGAGATCATCCGCCTCATGACCCATTTACCGTTGATATCCACATAGCCGTTGTAAATTCCTCTACGCATGAAGAAGTATCCGTTCTTCCATGGCTCGACCCATGCCGTTTCAGATGTGTAGGTCATGTTTCCGTCCAGATCGTAGAAAGTACAGCCTTCTCCCCAGTTGCAGACCGCAAGGCCGGTTTCGGACAGGTAGATCGATTTTTCCGGATCAAAAAGGACATCGTTGGAAGGAAAGATGCTTCCGTCATCCGCGCGGCGGACCCGGAATTCTCCTGTACCGGTCTCATAAACAAACAGGGCGGTGCCGGCGGAGCTCAGCTTCTCTCCCGGATATTTCGGAGCGTGAAGCAGCGTTCCGTCTTCGCCCAGGATCACATATTCCTCATCTGTTTCCGTATACGGTGCGTACAGGGTCTCCGGTACGATGGACATAAATCTGCCGCTGTTGAACGGAACGAAACCTTTTACAATTCCCTGCAGCTGTGCGCAGTAGCCTCCCTTTACCTTTCCGTTCATGGAATTATATATCGTATCCGCTTCTTCCTTTGTTACTGTTCCCACTATGTCAAGGCTTCGGTCATAGATCGCAAAGGTGCCGTCTTCCTCCTCCCGGATCACGAAGGTGAGGTTTTCATCCCAGAACTGGTAATCCTCAAACCTGCTCCGTTCATCCTTAATCAGTTCCCGTATGTTATCCATGACCACGTTTCCATCCATATCATACGCGGTCACTATCCTTCCCGTATCATCATTCCACTCACACACGATGAGAAGGTCTCCGAACACATAGGAGTTCAGGTCCAGGACGTTCTGCTTTATGAACGGATTCGTGATCAGCCGGCTGCTTCCGTCATTTCCGACCTGCACGACAAGGCTCCTGCCGCCGATCTGAACGCCGCACAGGTATCCTGAGGAGAGCTCGTAAAACCGGATCATCATCTGCCCGTACTCATCGGCGCTCCTGCATAAGGCAATGTCCGAATGGTACAGTATATCTCCGTCTGTATTGTACACGGAGAAGATGCCTGTCGTATTCTCCGCAGCTATGGCTGCTTTCCCGGTGCTCACGACGTAATAATCCTCGCTCGGGCCTGAGAATACCTCCTGCAGCGTTTTGAACGAAAAGATGCTGATCTGACCGTCACGTTCGTTGAGGATCAGGCTGTCTTTCGAAACGGAATTCGGCGTAGCCTCGGAATAATCCAGAAACTCTGTCACATAGCTGCCGTCACTGTCAAAAACAGCGATATGCTGGTTGTTCTCATAGAAAAGAATATATTCGTCATCATCGCACAGATGAAGGCCCTGCCCGCCGTCTGCATCCGTTTCCCCTGCGAATGAGGCCATGCAAGCCATGAGACTCATGCCGAGGAGGGCTGCCGCGATCCGCGCCGGAAACAGCTTTCTGTTTTTATCTGACCGGAACATACCCGCACTCCTCCACAAATTCCTGGCCGGCATCTGTCTGCAGCCAGCCGGCAATGCGCCTTGCGTTTTCGCACGACTGCTCATTTGTCACACAGTAGAAATCATTGACCAGCGGATACGCATCCGAGCGGATCGTTTCGTTGGAAGGCTCGGTTCCCGCAACAGCCAGGAATTTAAGATCCGGCTGCGAGAACATCATGGAAGCATAGTAATACACGGAATATCCGATCGCATTTGCTGAATTATCATAATCCTTCAGTGCGCTGATGATGCCTTCCATGCTCGGGATCTCCTCAGTCACCGCTTCTGCCATGTCCGCATCGCCCAGAAGCAGGCAGCGCATCATGGTCTGGCTTCCGCTCGTTTCCGGGCGTGAGAAGACCATGATCTCCTGATCCTCTCCGCCGACCTCGCTCCAGTTCGTGATCTTTCCCGTGTATATTCCTTTCAGCTGCTGCGTCGTAAGACTCTCCACCGGATTATCTTTATTGACGATGAAAACGAGAGCGTCCCTTCCCACGGCTTCCATGGTCAGTTCCGGGAATTCCTTCAGCTGTTCCTTCGTGGTCTCCGCAGGCTCATAGGCCAGTATGATATCCCGGTTCCCCTTCGCCAGTTCCAGATAGCTCGGGTTCGTATTCACAAAATCAGAGAGTGTATCCTCCGCCTCTTCCTCTGAGCAGCCCGTGCACCTGACTGCCAGGGCTTCGATCAGCGGAACACAGGCGAGGGATCCGTCGATTCTCGGGAACTGACTATAGTCCATCTGCGGTGCCTCAACAGCCGGGGCTTCCGTGTTCCCGCCGGAATCTTCGCCAAAAGCGTTCTGATCAGCCGGTGCTTCTGTATCCGGCTGCAGCAGGGTCCCCGCATCTGCTTTCAGATTTGCCTGCGGCGTAAGAAGCACGATGTCCGGTGTGTCAGGGGCCATGTCGATGACTGCCGGCGTCTCTTCCGCCGCTGTTCTTACAGTTCCATTCCCCGCGGCGCCAAGCGCGAGCAAAGCCAGAACCGCCATGTATCCGATTCTTTTCTTCTTCATATCTTTCTGCCTCCTGTTCTCTGCTAACTCTGATCAGCTGATCCCATAATACTCCTTCGTACTCTCGTCCAGCTGCATATCTCCGGTAAATTCCTTTCCCTTGCGGATCAGGTCCTCCACTGTGTACTCAGGGAATGCCCCGATCTGGCAGTATCCCGGTACAGTACTGTATGTATACACCCTGCGGCGCTGCGGATCATACCCGGCGTTGTTGTGCACATATGCATGCACCTTCCAGTCCTCCCGGCTGATCATGAAAAGGACATCAGAACACCGGAGGTAAAACAGATCACCGCCATTCCAGGCCTGCAGGCCGTCGAACGTATCCGGTATCTCTCCAAAGTCGATCTGCCCGAGATACTTTCCATCATGGATACTGTATCTCTCAGAGAGCTCGCTGCCCCGCAGGATGATCACATTGTCACCGCAGCAAACAGCCCCCTGAACTTCACCTTCCTGTATCTCCCGGCTCCATGCGCGCGCTCCCTGCCTGTCAAAGCAGGCCAGCTGTCCGTCTGTTTTACTGCACATGACCAGGCTGCCGGAATCCTCATTCCAGGCGCAGAAAGATGTAAACATTTTCATGCCGTCTTCTTCCAGTATGACCGTATCTCCTGTTTTTATATCTGCCAGGACAGGAGCCCCGTCTGACAATGCCAGCAGAATCTTTCCTCCGTCCGGAGCGATAAGCGGGGCTCTCATTGAATCTACATAGTTTCCGGCCGGTATGTCCAGTTCCAGTACCCGTGTCTCTTTCGAAGCGGGATCATAGAACAGGATCACATTGTCTGCATCTGATGCTGCAAAAACGATCTCATTTCCCGAGATACATGCGTATTCGGGATCGTTCCAGTTCCGCCCTTCCGGATCCATGACTTCCGTGTATGTTCCGTCTTCAAGGCCGACCGCGTACAGATGATCCTCAAAATCACTGTCCGATCCATAGATCCAGCACACATCTGCCTTTTCGGAAACGCCAAGTATTTTTGCCGAATATGACGTGATGGGCAGTCTGATATCCGCAGCAGCCGCCTGAGTATCGAGATCAAACAGCCGCACACAACAGCCTTCGCCGGACAGAAGTACGAGCATCCGGTCTCCAAAAACCGCCGACATGTTATAGTATTGTTCTTCCTCCGAATCACCCCGACAGCCAGTGAAGGCTTCATACTCCGGATCATAATGATCATAGGAATAGAGGATCAGCGCTTTTCTGTCCGATGAGTCAACCAGTATATCGGGCTCGTAATCAAGGCTGCCGTAGAAAAAGCAGCCTGTGTGGCTTCCCCTTTCCATTCCGCGGGTCATAATGTAACTGCTGTTGTCCATCCGGGAATAGAGCGCGCGGCCGATCCCTCCATCATCTGAGACGAACTCAAATCCTCCGGTACGTGACACATCAACAGCTACGATCGCGCCGCTCATCTCATACCCGGCGACTTTTTCCCCGTTTTCCGCATTAAGAAGAACTGCCTGGTTTCCCACTGCCGCCATGAGTCCCTGTGCAAGGCTGCCGGATGCGTTCCTGTACTCAATCTTATAGATCCTCTTTTTGTCTGTCGCCGGAAGAGTGCAGGGAATCTCCTCCTGCCATAGAATCTCCCCCGTACCCGCATCGAAGCATACTGCCAGATAATACGCTCTTTCCACGGAAAAGAGATTTTTTCCCAGCCGCATGCTGTGAGCCATGTCATCTGCCTTTATAAGGACCGCGATCCTGTCTTCATCCAGCCACACAAGGTCGGAAATTAAGTTTTCCTCCGCGTATATATCTGCATCTGCCGTTCCGGTCAGATCCCCGGATCCATCTGCAGCTGACTCTTCGCCAAAAGTCACGCACCCTTCCGTTTCCAGGTCAAGACAGGCGATCTCAATATCTGAGAGCACACCTTTATCGAAAAGGCATACCCTGCTCATATCCGGTGACATCTTTACATCATACTCTACAGACTCTGGCAGCTGCGGCAGTTCGATCTTCCGTTCTTCGGATCCGTCCTTTGCGTTCAGAAGAACGACCTCTCCCTCTCCTGAATACATGGCGATGAGAGATCTGTCGCCGGAAATGTCAAAGTCACCGCTGTAATACATATCCTTCACGGAATCCCAGCTCCACAGCAGTGAATTATCCTCGAATGACCGGGCTTCCAGGCGTCCGTATTTTTTGCAGATGTATGCATCATCATCAAGAGATTCTATCTGAAAAATATATTCTTCACCGGATACTTCATATTTTCTGGCGCCGGAAGCCATGTCCCAGCACACCAGGTTATTGTTATTGCTGTTATCCAGCGCGATCAGTGTTTCATGGTCTGTATCCATGATATATTCCCTGATCTCATAATCCATCTGGAACCGCGCGCCTGCCCTGAGGTTTGCCGCCCCGTTAAACATCTGGATGCTGTCGGGCTGTACGTAAGCCCAGATGGCTTCGCCGAGAGCTTTTACCGCCTCCGCGGTGACCGGTCTTTCCTGCCGGGCGCCGGTCGTTTTCGGCAGAGCTTCCAGGGCAAGGAGCGTGGCTGTGATCGGATCATTGTTTTCCAGCCGTTCCCCGGAGGCGTTCGCCAGGTATACCGACTGGTTGATCTGCGCTGCTTCCAGGTTCTTCTGTATCTTCTGCCCTGTCCTGTACATGTAAACAGCTGCGCCTGCCATAACGACCGCCAGCACCGATGCCGCAGCCGTCATCTGGCGCATCCGGTACTGCCTGCGCCGCAGGATCAGTTCGTCATAGGAACAGCCCAGGATTGAGGCAGCCAGCCGGGGCAGCTCCTTTTTTCTGGCTGCTGACCTTTTCATGCGATAATCACAGGAGAGCGGCTCCATCTCAACCGTTTCAAGGGCAATGCTCCCGTCCTCTTTAATGACCGCCTCCTCAGTATAACGAAGCACCTCAGGAATCACGTTTTCCGGCTCGCCATCCGCAAGGACAGTCAGCACATGGTTCCTGTCATGAAACTCCACAAAAGCCTCGATCTCCCGCTCGACCCAGCTGGATTCCTTTGTCCTCTCCGAGCAGATAACGATCAGAAAGTCGGAATTCTTAAGCGCGAACATGATGTTATCATTCAGATCGCTCGTGATCGGAAGTTCTTCCCTGTCCCGGAAAATACGGTCGATCCGCTTTTTCCCGCTTGATCTGCGGACAGCGCGCGGAATACGGAAATGCTCAAGATCATGCTGGATGCTCTCCGCGATCTCCGTATCAAGCTTTGCGTGCCTGTATGAAATAAAAGCGTCATAATGTTCGATCATTGTTCAGATCCTCTGGCCTTCTGTCTTCTGTAATACTCAGAGCCCCTCTTCATATATTCTCCATATGTTTAATGCGCCTGTTCTTACCTGCAGGCCCCGGTTTCATTTTACTTCTTTAAGTGCATAGGCGTCAACGAAAACAGGCAGGCAGGGCGCCTGGCGCCTGCTGCCTGCCTGTACAGATTCATTTGTCTGACGGTTCTGTTTTCCTGTCAGAACCCGATCCTTCTCTTCGGTCTGGCCTCCGGTACATTCTCCCTCAGGAAATCCCGGACGATGGTCTCCGGAATCCGGACAGGAGCGCTGCCTCCCGACTGCTGCGCAAGCGTGTCGAGAAGCAGGTTGTCCAGTTCCCTTTCGATCCTTCGCATACCCGGCTCGCCGCCAAGCCTGCTTACGATCATCCTCACGGTACCTTCCCCGAAGAGTACCTGATCTTTTTCGCAGCCGTATTTTTTCAGCAGTTTCGGGAGGATATACTGCTCAGCGATCACTGCTTTCTCCTCCGGCGTATAATCCTGGAGCCGGATCTCACTGAACCTGTTGCGAAGCGGTCCGGGTATGCGCCGCGGTTCATTGCAGGTCGCGATGAAGATTACCCCGGAGAGGTCGATCCCAACTCCCAGGAACTGATCCGTGAACAGACTGGAGGAGTCAAGCGCGGAAAGAAACGCCTGCATTGCTTCTCCGGAGCTTTTTTCAAGTTCATCCAGAAGCACGACGCAGTTCGTGGTCCCGGCACGGCAGATTCCTCTGAGCAGCTCTCCCGGTCCCGCGTCGCGGTACGTAAACGAGAAACCTTTGACAGCACTGCCCTTCTCGAGGCTCTCGCAGGAGATGCGGACCAGGGGGCGGTGCAGCGCGTCCGCGATCGATGCCGCGACCGATGTCTTTCCTATGCCCTCAGGGCCGGACAGAAGAATACGCGTATCACTGACAGATCCGCACAGCTTGTTTGCAAGAATGGTCCTCGTGATCTGTTTCTTGACATCGTTCATTCCGTAATGGGTTGCATCGAGTTTATCCCGGACCTGCCTGATGTCAAAGCTTTCGTCCGCGGGTTTTGCCTGCAGGCGGACAAGCAGCTCAAGCTTTTCATGAAGCTTCGATATGGTCTCCGTATCCAGGCCATCCCTGTTTTCCAGCCTTGCCATGACCTCCCGGATCTCCCGGCGGATGGGTTCCGGGTAGCTGCCTTCATTTCTCTTGAAAATGATCCGGACAGGGTCATAGCCGTCATCCGGCAGATGATCATCGATATATTCCGGCGTGATCGTCCCGACCCGGATCTTTTCCGCAAGAATACAGGTAATGATCTTCTTCAGGTTTGCCATGTATGACCGCATCCCGTCATCATCTGTATATGCCGCGATGCGTTCCAGCGCCTCATCAGAAATATGTACTTTCCTGATCCCGTAGTCTCTGAGCAGAGCGTCGGCCTTCTTCCTGCCGATCTGAGCTTTATCCGCATTGGTATATCCGGGGAATTCGATGATGTGCGTAAAGCGGTTAAGCAGCACATCCGGGATCTTTTCCCTGGAGTTCGCGGTCGCGATCACACAGGTGCGCGATGTATCGATAAATGTTTCCAGATACCTGTCATAGTGCTTCGAATCGGCGAGCATATCCAGCAGCGCCATGTACGGATCGCCGTCTTTCGATGAACGGCCCATCTTATCGATCTCGTTCAGGAAAAGGACCACCTCGCTGGTCCCTTCCCCGTACATGCGGCGGACGATCTCCCCGGGGGCTGACTTGTCGTAAAGTGTCTCGTCACCGACGAAGGCCAGGGCATTTGAAATGCCGGCGCATGCCATGGAAATGAAAGGTACGTTCATGTTTTTCGCAGCGCATTCTCCGACCAGTGTCTTTCCTGTTCCCATCGGTCCGACAAGAAGGAACGAAGTACACTGCCTGTTCTTTCTGTGATTGTACTCTGCGTCAAAAGCGCTGCAGAGCTGCTGCTTGATGTCTTCGAGGCCTGTGATCTTCTGATCCAGCTGCTGCCTCATCCGTTTCGGGTCAAATCGGCGGCTTCCCCTGCAGACGGGAGAAATGTTCAGCAGATACTTTAGCCTCTCCCGGTCGCTCTCCTTCATTCTTCCGAAAAGTCTCTTCTCATTCCCGTCAAGGATCTCCCGCACGATCCTTCTCGTCTCCATGGGGAGCGTATGTTCTGTCAGCCTGAATGCAAGGCTCAGGGAGGCTTCATCGGTCATCCGCCGGGGGCCTGTGACCTTTTTGTCTGCCTCGGGGTCATCGTCCCGGCGCATAAGTTCAAGAAGCAGCTCCTGCACCTCGCTGCTCTCATTCAGGAAGCTGCAGTACAGGGAAAACAGCTCTCTGTCGGAATATCTGCTGCTGATCCTGAGAAACGCATCCGTGTGCGCTTTCGGCAGCAGGAAGATGCTTTTCCCGTGCAGGATCCCTGCCTTGTCTCCTGCTGCGTACCCATCTGTCTTTTCATCCCGCGGGAGCATCAGGATCGCCTTATTTTTCCATTCACACCTGTACTTACCGCCCTTCAGCCCCGTGATCTGCCCGAAGTAGAGAGAGCCTTCTTTCGTTTCTTCTTTCGCTTCTTCTTCCT
>CADCOP010000076.1 GCA_902803065.1 uncultured Lachnospiraceae bacterium
CCGATCTATTACTATATTATTTCTGTTGAGTAAGCTCTGTGGACCGTCTGCGCATGCCTTACCCGCATGCGCAGACGCTGATGATATAAAATGAATGAACACAGCCCGCTCACGGTTCTTAAGGGAATCGGTGAAAAGAGCGCAAAGCAGTTTGAAAAAGCCGGGATACATACGCTCGGCGATCTGATCAGATATTATCCGGCCCGCTATGAATTGCTGGAGGCGCCCGGAACCATAGAAGATTGTGCAGACGGCCGCAAAGTGGCCGTCTGTGGTTTTGTCGGGCAGATTCCTGTTGTCCGCTTCGGGGGAGGCATGAGGATCACTTCCGCGAAGATCATAACGGATAATGAAGAGGTCGAAGCTGTATGGTTTAATATGCCTTATCTTCGAAGCCAGGTCCTTCCCGGGAAGAAGTATGTATTCCGGGGGGTTGTAAAGATGCGGGGGCGGCGTAAGGTGCTGACTCAGGCTGCTGTCTTTGATCCGGAAGAATATGAGCAGATGCGGGGAACTCTGCAGCCCGTCTATCCGCTGGTACGGGGACTGACAAGAAACATGCTGGTCCGCGCGGTCAGGCAGCTGATCCAGACAGACGCCTGCTTTGCCACGGAGTATCTGCCTGAGGATATCCGCCGCAGATATTCCCTTGCTGAGCTGGGGTTTTCGCTTCAAAGGATTCACTTTCCCGGTAATGAAAATGAACTTCAGCAGGCGAGAAACCGGCTGGTCTTTGACGAGTTTTTTATTTTTATCCTCGCGCTGAGGCGTATGAAAGAAGAGCGGGGTGTCTTCAGGCATGACTGGACCCTTGCGAAAGCGCAGACGCCCGGGAGGATCATACGTGAACTGCCTTACCGTCTGACCGGAGCGCAGATGCGGGTATGGGAAGAGGTCGAAAGAGATCTGCAGAAGCAGGAAGTCTGCGCCCGCCTGATCCAGGGAGATGTCGGTTCTGGTAAAACGATCATTGCTTTTCTCTCTCTTCTGATGGCTGCCGAGAACGGAGCCCAGGGAGCACTCATGGTACCCACCGAGGTCCTTGCAAGACAGCACTTCGAGGCCTATGAAAAACTCAGGCAGTCTCATGACCTCCCATATCAGGCAGTGCTTCTCACCGGTTCCATGAAGGCTTCCGAAAAGAAAGCAGCCCGCAGCCGCATTGAATCAGGAGAAGTTTCCATTGTTATCGGGACTCATGCGCTGATACAGGAGAAAGTGAAATACTCACATCTGGCTCTTGTGATCACGGATGAACAGCACCGGTTCGGAGTGAGACAGCGGGAGCAGCTCGGCGATAAGGGAGATATGCCTCACACGATCGTCATGAGCGCCACACCGATTCCCAGAACACTGGCAGTCATTCTGTACGGAGATCTGGATGTATCCGTGATCGATGAGATGCCGGCGGACCGCCTCAAGGTCAAAAACTGCGTCGTCGGGCCGAAATGGAGACCAAAGGCATACAGCTTCATTGAAAAAGAAGTACGGCAGGGACATCAGGCCTATGTCATTTGTCCGCTTACTGAAGAAAGTGAACTGATGGAAGGGGAAAACGTCGAAGATTACGCTGAAAAGCTCAGAAACGCTCTTCCCGGAGACATTCGCGTTGAGTACCTTCACGGAAAGATGAAGCCGGCCGTCAAGAATGACATCATGGAACGTTTCCTGCGAAATGAGATCAATGTGCTTGTCTCAACGACAGTGATCGAGGTCGGCGTGAATGTTCCCAACGCAACGGTCATGATGATCGAAAACGCGGATCATTTCGGCCTGGCGCAGCTTCACCAGCTCAGAGGAAGGGTCGGAAGAGGAAGTGAGCAGTCTTACTGCATCCTGGTAGATTCTGAGGACAGGGAAAAATCATCTGTCCGTCTCGAGGTGCTGAACAGGACAAATGATGGCTTCGAGATCGCCGCGGAGGACCTGAAACTGCGCGGACCAGGAGAGATCCTGGGAGTCCGGCAGAGCGGAGAACTTGCTTTTGCCATAGGAGATGTGTTTGCGGACTCGAAAGTTTTAACACAGGCAGCAGAAGCAGCATCGGAAATATTGCAGAAAGATGCGGCCCTGTCAGCGCCGGAACACTGCAAATTGCTGAATAAACTGCAGCTGTATATGAATGAAGGCCTCAAAAAACTGAACATTTGATACAAAAAAAGTTCTTTCCCCGGAAATCCATTGATTTTTGGAAAATTGAAGAGTATATTAACGAAGGTAATTCAAATAGATGTTTACAATGTTTCTCGTGAATGGAGGATTTTTATTATGAAGAAAGATGCAACAAAGACTGTAAAGTCTGCAGCAAAAACGACAGCAGCAAAGGCTACGGAGAAAGCCGCAAAGGTTGCTGAGTCTGCAGTAAAGACGACTGAGACTGCCGCAGAAGCAGCTGCTCAGACTGCAAAAGATGCTAAGGCTAAGGTTGAGGAAAAGGTAGCAAAGCGCGCCGGGGAAGTCAAGGAAGAGGCAATCAAGGCTGAGAAAAAGGCTGTAGCTGCTGTTAAGGAAGCTGTTAAGAAGGCTCCCGCAAAGAAGACAGCTGTTAAGGAAACCGTATATCTTCAGTACCTTGGAAAAGAGATCGACAAGGATGCTCTGATCGCTCAGGTTAAAGAGATCTGGACAAAGGATATGAATAAGAATGCTTCCGAGATGAAGAGCGTAGTTCTGTACCTCAAGCCGGAAGACAACGCGGCATACTATGTCATCAACGACGAAGTATCCGGAAAGATCGACCTTTGATCTGTATCCTGATTGATATCAATGCATAAAAAAGCCGGAATACGAAGCAGCCTCCTTTCGGAGCGTGTCTCGTATTCCGGCTTTTATTCTGCCGGTCAGTAAAGCGGTTTCATGCTTCTTCGCCAGTCAAGATCACCATTGGCCAGTCCCAGAACCATGGATTCTGCCGTTGCAATGTTTGTCGCGATTGGAATATTGTACCGGTCGCATACGCGTGTGATAGAGAAGATGTTCGCTTCATTGGGACTGTTCATGATCGGATTATAAAAGAATATGACAAGATCAAAATAATTCCTTTCGATCATATCGATAAACTGCTTTTCGCCTCCGACACTGCCTGAAAGAAACTTATGAACTTTCAGGTTTGTTACTTCCTCTATTCGTCTTCCTGTCATTTCAGTGGCATAAAGCTCATGCCATGCAAGAATATACTTATAGGCAAGGCAGAAATTTTCAATCAGGCTTTTTTTGCTGTTGTGTGCAATAAATCCTATGTTCATGTCGTTATTCTCCTCGTCCTGATTATTATCTTATACTCAGAATACAGTTTACATTATAATAAATAATGCTGAATGAATCAATTAAAAAATTAGAAAAATAGTTAAAAATGAACAAAGAAGAGTTGTCTGATAAAACAACAAGTTGACATAAAAGGTACCTGTACATAAAATGAAATCGGCTGAAGAGTCTATTATCAGTAACAGGGAGATAAATATGAGAGTAATTGCCGGCACTGCCAGGAGACTGGAACTGAAAACACCCGCGGGACTGGATACCAGGCCCACGACAGACAGAATCAAGGAGACCCTGTTTAATATTCTGTACGGACAGTATGAAGGCGGAGCCTTCCTGGACCTTTTTGCAGGCAGCGGCGGAATTGGCATAGAAGCACTCAGCCGGGGCGCTTCAAAAGCTGTTTTTGTCGAACACGGGCGGGAAGCGCTTTCCTGTATCCGTTCCAATCTGGAACATACACGGCTTGGGGCTTCTGCAGAAGTCCTGGGAATGGATGTGATCCGTGCCATTCATTTTCTTGACGGAAGACCATCGTTCCGGGTGATCTTCATGGACCCTCCTTATGACCAGGGGCTGGAACGGCAGGCCCTGGAAGCCCTGAGGACGACTACACTTGCCGACGAACAGACGGTCATTATTGTGGAGGCACTGCTGAATACGGATTTCGGATATCTGGACTCACTTGGTTATGAATGTACCAGGGAGAAGGTCTATAAGACCAATAAGCATGTATTTATCCGGCGTAAGGAGGACTGATCATGAGAAGAGCTGTGTATCCCGGAAGCTTCGATCCTGTCACATTCGGACACCTTGATATTATCCGTCGTTCTGCGGGACTTGTCGATGAATTAATTATCGGAGTGCTTGTAAATCATGCAAAAACACCATTGTTTTCTGCAGAAGAACGTGTTAATATGTTAAAGGATGTGACCAAAAATCTGCCTAATGTACGTGTTGAATCCTTTTCGGGATTATCTGTTGATTTTCTTGAAATGTGTAACGCGCGTTTTATTGTGCGCGGACTTCGTGCGATCACTGATTTTGAGTATGAGCTGCAAATGGCTCAGACGAACAGAATCATGTCACCGGGAATCGACACGATCTTTCTTACGACCAGCCTTGAGTACGCATATCTGAGTTCAACAACGGTCAAGGAAGTCGCGCTTTACGGCGGCGATATCAGCAGGTTCGTTCCTGGCATCGTTGCCGATAAGATCGCTGAGAGAGTCAGCCATATAAAGAAGGCAGAAAAGACAGATAATATAAGCTGAAATCGGATTATCAGATCATTATCAATCGTTTCATGAAGTAAAGAGGGGAGAGCCATGAGCAGCAGAATTGAACAGATCATAGAAGAGATCGAGGAGTATATAGACAGTTGTAAATTTCAGCCGTTATCTTCTACCAAGATCGTAGTCAACAAAGAGGAACTTGAAGAGCTTCTTCGTGAGCTTCGCATGAAGACACCGGACGAGATCAAGAGATACCAGAAGATCATCAGCAATAAGGACGCCATTCTGGATGATGCCAAGGCGAAAGCTGACGCGATCATTGCCGAAGCCGAAGCAAAGGCTGAAAGAATCGTGAGCGAGAGCGAGGTTATGCGCAGAGCCATGGAACAGTCTGACCAGCTGATCGAGCAGACCAATTCGCAGGCGCAGGAGATCTATGACAGCGCAATGAATGAAGCCGGCCAGATCCGCACAAGCGCTATGGCATATACGGATGAAATGCTGGAAAACCTCGAAAAGATCATGGATCATACACTGGATTCCGCGGGTCAGAAATATAATAATTTCCTGAACGCCATCCAGTCCTGCCTTGACATCGTGAAGAAGAACCGCGCAGAACTCGCGCCGCAGACCGGCAGTTCTTCCTACACAAAGCCGGAGGAAACAGACGAGGATACCGATGATTCTGCAGACGATGATGAATAATGCATGATCTGCGGTCCGGCAATCTGACTGATCTATAATCGTATACACTGGGGCATCTGAAGAAACCGCATTTCCGGTTTTCAGATGCCCTGTTTTTTAGGGAACACACCAGCGGAGGAAGTCTGATGGAAAGACTGGATAAGTTCCTTGCGTCCGCGGGGCTGGGTACGCGCTCTCAGGTGAAGGATCATCTGAAAAAGGGGAGGATCCGGGTCAACGGACAGGTCATAAAAGACGGATCACTGAAGGTGGATCCCGAGAGAGACGCTGTCATGTTTGACCAGAAAAGCATAACAGGTTTCACGGAGGCTTATTATATGCTTCATAAGCCTGCCGGGTTTATCACGGCTTCGCGCGATGACAGAACACCGGTCGTGCTTGACCTTTTCCCGGAGGAGCTGCGCCGCGGCCTGATACCCGTCGGCAGGCTGGATATCGATACGGAGGGCCTTCTGCTCCTGACAACAGACGGGGCATTGTGCCACAGGCTGATATCACCCAGGCATCATGCGGTGAAGGTTTATGAAGCCATCGTTTCTGGATCACTGTCTGCAGACGCGGCTGAATGTTTTCGCGAGGGCCTCGACATCGGTGATGATAAGAAAACTCTTCCCGCGCAGCTGTCCGTGCTGGGCAGTGTACCTGGTGAAAATGGTGAGGAATGTGCTTTGGTCCGCATCGCTCTTCAGGAAGGCCGTTATCATCAGGTCAAACGTATGATCCATGCTGTCGGGGGACATGTGATATACCTGAAAAGAATCTCCATGGGAGGAGTCGGACTGGATCCGGAGCTTGAAAAAGGAAAATACCGGAAACTGACAGCAGATGAGATCGAGAAGCTGAAACAGATCGAATGACCATGACGTAAAGGACACAGAATGAGTAATTTTCTGCCGGTCTCAGCAAAAGACCTGAAACAAAGAAATATAAAGCAGCTTGATTTCGTTTATGTGATCGGCGACGCGTATGTGGACCATCCATCCTTCGGTCATGCGATCATCAGCCGCGTTCTTGAATCGCGCGGCTTTTCCGTCGGAATCATATCGCAGCCGGACTGGAAAGATCCTGCATCCGTGACCATTTTAGGCAGGCCCAGGTTAGGTTTTCTGGTCTCGGCCGGTAACATGGATTCGATGGTCAATCACTATACGGTGGCGAAAAAGAGGCGCAGCAGTGACAGCTATACGCCCGGCGGGGCTTCCGGAAAGCGGCCGGACAGGGCTGTGATCGTCTACAGCAATCTGATCCGGCAAAGCTATAAGGATATCCCTGTCATAGCAGGCGGAATAGAAGCAAGCCTTCGGCGGCTTGCGCATTATGACTACTGGAGCGATTCTCTGCGCCGGTCCGTTCTCATGGACTGCGGCGCAGACCTGATATCCTACGGGATGGGAGAGAGATCGATCGTTGAGATCGCGGAAGCTCTTGACGCGGGAATCGCTGTAAAGGACATCACTTTTGTCCCGGGGACATGCTTCCGTACAAAAAACACGGATGTACTGGCCGATGCCGTCATGCTTCCGTCTTATGATGAACTCCTATCGGATCCTGCAAAGTACGCTTCCAGTTTTTATGAACAGTACTGCAATACGGATCCGATCAACGGCAAACAGCTGGCGGAGCGGTACGGCACTGTGTATGTGGTCCAGAATCCGCCATCGGCTCCACTGACACAGGAAGAAATGGATTCCGTATACAGCCTGCCATACATGAGAGAGCCGCATCCATCCTATGACGCGATGGGCGGCGTCCCCGCCATATCTGAGGTCAGGTTCAGCCTCGTGAGCAACCGGGGGTGTTTCGGTGGCTGCAATTTCTGCGCTCTGACGTTTCACCAGGGACGATTTCTGCAGACCCGGAGCCATGAATCGATCCTGCAGGAAGCTGAGCAGATGACCAGGGATCCGCAGTTTAAGGGCTACATACATGATGTAGGCGGTCCGACAGCCAATTTCCGCCATCCATCCTGCAGAAAACAGCTGACGCGCGGTGTATGCAAAAACAGGCAGTGCCTGTTTCCGAAGCCGTGTCCGAACCTTGAGGTCGATCACAGCGATTACGTTACCCTTCTGCGGAGCCTTCGCAAGATTCCGGGAGTTAAAAAGGTTTTCGTACGCTCCGGGATCCGGTTTGACTATGTGTGTGCCGACAAAGATGATACATTCCTGGAGGAACTTGTAAAGCATCATGTCAGCGGACAGCTTAAGGTAGCTCCTGAGCATATTTCCGATCGTGTGCTTTCCATGCTCGGAAAGCCGGAGCATAAAGTATATCTTTCATTTGTAAAAAAATATGAGGATATGAACAGAAAGCTGGGCAAAGACCAGTACCTTGTGCCCTATTTCATGTCCTCGCATCCCGGCTGCACGCTTAGCGATGCCATCATGCTCGCTGAGTATCTCCGGGACATTCACCATATGCCTGAACAGGTGCAGGATTTTTACCCCACACCGTCGACCATATCCACCTGCATGTACTATACCGGACTTGATCCGCGGACCATGCAGAAGGTCTATGTTCCGAAGGACCCCCATGAGAAGGCCATGCAGCGGGCACTGATGCAGTATGCCCTTCCGCAGAACAGGTCCCTCGTGGAGGAGGCGCTGCGTATTGCCCACAGAGAGGACCTGATCGGTTTCGGACCGAAATGCCTCATCCGTCCGGAAAAGCAGGCCGCGTCCGGAGAAGGAACTGTGCATGGAAAAAACAGCAGTAAGAGCAGGGGCAGAAAGCGCACCATACGAAACATTCATAAAAAGCATTCATAAAAAGCATTCCTGAAAAAGCATTCCTGAAAGGGCATTTCTGAAAAAGGGAAGCTGCTTATGACCGGAGGATTATGAAGAAAACATCAAAGGGAAAAGCCGGCTACTATTCTTATGAAAAGAAAAAAAGATTTCTGATCATGGCTGTGATGTTCGCGATTCCGCTGGCTATCTTTGCGACCGGGCTGATCATGTATCATACCAGAAACAATGTACTGACCGTCCTCGCGGTTGTCGGCGTGATCCCCGCGGCAAGATCCGCGGTCAGCTGGATCATGGTCTTTCTTGAAAAAGGTGTTCCGGAGGACATTGCTGCGCTGACCGAAAAAAACGCTCATGACCTGGTCCGCGGATATGAACTGTGTGTTACCGCGTATGAAGGACGCATGCCGCTGGACGCTGTGGTCATCTGCGGTAATTCCGTTGCCTGTTACAGCAGCAGAGGCAATAAGGAAAAGTTCTCCTTTATGGAGCAGCACATGACGAAGATTCTCAGTTCAAACGACATCTACGGAGTGAAGGTGAAGATATTTTCTGAAAAGAAAGCTTTTGCCGAGAGGATCCGGAGCCTGAATGAGAACCCGCAGCCAGCCAGAGATAACCTCAGATACAGACCAAATGAGCAGTACCCGGATCTTTCCGGCGATGAACTGATCTGGGAAACACTGAAATCGATTGCCATATGAAAGAGATCCGGATTACAGAAACAGAAGAGGGGCAGCGGCTTGACAGGTTCCTTCAGAAATACCTGAGAGAAGCTTCGGGCAGCTTTATATACAAAATGCTCCGGAAAAAGAATATCACACTGAACGACGCAAAGGCCTCGGGGGGAGAAAAGCTCTCCTGCGGTGATACGATCCGCATCTGGTTTTCGGATGAGACCCTGGAGAAGATGCGCGGGTGCCGTGCAGATATGACTGCTCCGGTGTCAGGCGGGATGAATGGCTTTTCCCGGCGGCCCGATGTCGTGTATGAAGATGAACACATCCTTATACTGAATAAGCCTGCCGGAATGCTTTCTCAGAAGGCAGGGCCAAAGGATTACTCCATGGTTGAGCTGATCCGGGACTACCTGCTTTCCACAGGCGCTCTGACAGAGGAAAAACTCTCCGTCTTTCATCCGTCTGTGTGCAACAGGCTTGACCGGAATACGAGCGGGCTCATTGCGGCGGGAAAGACGCTGACAGGCCTGCAGGAACTTTCTTCCCTGTTTTCCGGCAGAAGGCTCGGGAAGTATTATGTCTGTGCCGTACGCGGACATGTTGAGGGAGTGCACACGCTGGACGGCGCCCTGGTGAGGGACAGAAAGAAAAATCAGGTCACGGTAAGCTCTCATGCTGCGCCGGATGCCGTCATGATCCGGACCGAATACTATCCTTTGGCGTACGGAACGGCCTATAAAACAGGTGAAGAACTATCGCTTCTTGAAGTCAGACTGATCACAGGAAAGACCCATCAGATACGCGCGCATCTTGCCTTTGACGGCTGCCCTCTGATCGGAGATCTGAAATACGGAACAGGCGCGGGAGGGCAGGTTCATCATGATCCGCTCGCGAAGCGGCAGCTTCTTCACTGTGTGAGGATGGAGATGCCGCAGCTGGAAGGACCTCTTTCCTATCTGTCCGGGAAGGTATTTACAGCGCCCGTACCGGAGGACTTTAACATTGCCGCATGGAAGAAGGCATAAGGAGATAAGAGCAGTTTATGGCTACCTGGAACAGCCGCGGTCTTCGCGGATCCACACTTGAGGACATGATCAACCGGACCAATGAACAGTACATGGAACAGGGACTGGCCCTGATCCAGAAGATTCCCACACCGATCACGCCTATCAATATTGATAAAGAAAGCCGTCATATAACGCTGGCTTATTTCGATCAGAAAAGTACGGTCGATTACATAGGAGCCGTTCAGGGGATTCCCGTATGCTTTGACGCGAAGGAGTGCGCCGTTGACACCTTCAGCCTTCAGAATATCCATGAGCATCAGATGCTTTTCATGGAGAAATTTGAAAAGCAGGGAGGCATATCTTTCCTGATCATCATGTATACGCACAGAAATGAGATCTATTATGTACCCTTCGATCATGTTCTGGCTTTCTGGAACAGGGCAAGGGAAGGCGGCCGCAAAAGCTTCCGTTTTGAGGAGATCGACCAGTCTTTCATGATCCGCCAGAATCACGGGGTGCTGGTGCCGTATCTGGAAGCCCTTCAGAAGGACCTGGACCGGAGGGATTGACACCGCAGGGCATTTTACGTATAATCATGACGATTTAGTGCGCTGCCACGATAAAGTGTGAATAAAGCAGTAATTATGAAAGGTACAGGTGTTTTATGAACAGCAGACTGCTGCATACGCCGGATGGCGTCCGTGACATATTCGGAGATGAGTGCGCGGAAAAAAGGCTTCTCGGGGAGCGAGTCCGTCAGATCTTTCATTCACACGGATTCCGTGATATAGAGACTCCCACATTTGAATACTTTGATGTTTTCGGAAATGAGATCGGGACTATACCTTCCCGGGAGCTGTATAAGTTTTTCGACAGGGATGGGAATACGCTTTCCCTTCGTCCGGACTTTACGCCGTCCATCGCAAGAGCAGCTGTCAGATATTTTCTGCAGGATCAGGACCCGGTGCGCCTGTGTTACAGCGGGAATACCTTTGTCAATAACGAGAACCTTCGCGGAAGAATGAAAGAGAATACACAGATGGGCGTTGAACTGATCTGTGACAGCTCCGTGGACGCGGATGCTGAGATCATTGCCATGGCAATAGAAAGCCTTCTTGCGGCCGGTCTGAGTGATTTCCAGATATCCCTGAGCAATGTGCAGTTTCTGGACAGCCTTGTCGATGAAGCAGGACTTATGGATGAAATGGAGGAGGAACTCCGTACATTCGTAAAAAACAGGAATCCGTTCGGTGTTGAAAAGCTTCTTGCGGACCTGCCCATCGATGAACGCCTGAAGGATCTGCTTGTCCGGCTACCGAACCTTTTCGGCGGTGCTGAGATGCTTGAAGACGTAAAAAACCTTTACAGCGGCAGCGAAAGCGCGGCAGCCCTGGAGCGTCTATCCATGATCTTCCGGATCATGCAGATGTACGGGCTTGAAAAGTATATCTCCTTTGATCTGGGCATGGCGAGCTCCTATAAGTATTATACCGGGATCATTTTCCGCGGTTTTACTTACGGAAGCGGGGAACCGGTCATCAAGGGCGGAAGATATGATAAGCTGCTTGGCTCGTTCGGGAAAGATGCGCCATCTGTCGGCTTCGTGGTCGTTGTTGAACAGCTTCTTTCCGCTATGCGCAGGCAGCACATTCCGCTTCCCCGTGAGGAAGGCCCCGTGCTGATCGAGTTTTCAGAAGAGCAGCGGGAGGATGCAATGCGGCTGGCCTCTTCCATGCGGTCAGAAGGAAAGAACTGCGCGCTTCATTTTGTTCCTGATTCGGGAAAAGGTCCGGCGCAGAGAACGGATGAGAACGGCATGTATTCGAAAATCATACGGTTAGGAGGATGCTCATGAGATATCTGACATTTGCTCTCGGCAAGGGACGTCTCGCCAACAAGACCATGAGCCTTCTGGAAGAGATCGGAATCACATGTGAGGAGATGAAGGATCCTGCATCCCGGAAGCTTATTTTTACGAATGAAGAGCTTAAGATGCGGTTCTTTCTTTCCAAGGGACCGGATGTTCCCACATATGTTGAATACGGCGCCGCGGATATCGGCGTTGTAGGAAGAGATACGATCCTGGAGGAAGACCGCAAAATATACGAAGTCCTGGATCTCGGATACGGAAAATGCCGTATGTGCGTCTGCGGTCCTGAAAGCGCAAGAGAACTGCTCGAAACAAGACAGCAGTTTCGGGTAGCGACTAAATATCCGCATATTGCCAGAAATTATTTTTACAACCAGAGGAACCAGACGGTTGAGATCATCAAACTGAACGGTTCCATAGAGCTCGCGCCGATCGTCGGCCTTTCAGAGGTCATTGTTGATATCGTTGAGACCGGATCAACACTGCGGGAGAACGGACTGACCGTCCTGGAGGAAGTCTGCCCGCTCTCAGCGAGGGTCGTAGTCAATCCGGTCAGCATGCGAATGGAAAACGAAAGAATCACCCAGTTTCTCAGGGAACTGAACAAGGTGGTCAGCAGGGAAGGCGGAAAAGCATGAGAATCGTTAAGCTGAATGAAGAAAGCAGAAAGAATATACTTGAGAATCTTCTCAAAAGAAGTCCGTCCAGCTACGGGGAATTCGAAAGCCGCGTAAACGCGATCATCGAAAGGATCCGCAGAGAGGGAGATACAGCTCTGTTTGAAATGACCAGGCAGTTCGATCATGCTGAGATAACAGCGGAAACTGTCGAGGTCACGAAAGAGGAGATCGAGGAGGCTTACAGCCAGGTCGATCCTTCGCTTCTGGCTGTGATCCGCAAGGCTCTTGTCAACATCCGCGCCTATCATGAGAAGCAGCGCAGGACCAGCTGGTTTGACAGTACAGAAGAAGGAACGCTTCTTGGCCAGAAGATCACGGCTCTCTCGCGGGTTGGCGTGTATGTCCCCGGAGGAAAGGCCGTCTATCCGAGCTCCGTTCTTATGAACATCGTTCCCGCAAAAACGGCAGGCGTAGATGAGATCATCATGTGCACGCCTCCCGGAAGAGACGGAAAGGTCACCGCTTCAACTCTTGTGGCAGCGTGTGAAGCGGGTGCGGACCGTGTGTTCAAGGCGGGCGGGGCACAGGCAGTAGCTGCCATGGCTTTCGGAACACAGAGCATTCCGAAGGTTGATAAGATCGTCGGACCGGGAAACATTTATGTTGCCCTTGCGAAAAAGGCTGTGTACGGTTATGTGAGCATCGATTCCATCGCGGGGCCGAGCGAGATCATGGTTCTTGCGGACGAAACAGCCAACGCGCATTATGTTGCCGCGGACCTTCTTTCACAGGCAGAGCATGATGAGATGGCTTCCGCTATTCTCGTCACGACATCGGAAAAGCTTGCCCGCGAAGTATCCCGTGAGGTCGAAGGATATCTGCCGAAGCTTTCAAGAAGAGAGATCATCGAAAGATCCCTGGAAAGCTACGGCTATATTCTGCTTGCCGATACGATGGAGGATGCGGTGGATACTGTCAACGCCATCGCTTCCGAGCATCTTGAGATCGTTACCGCAAACCCATTTGAGATCATGACAAAGGTCAGGAACGCAGGCGCCATCTTTATAGGAGAGTACAGCAGTGAACCCCTCGGAGATTATTTTGCCGGTCCCAATCATGTGCTTCCGACAAACGGAACAGCAAAATTCTTCTCGCCGCTGTCCGTTGATGATTTCATTAAAAAATCAAGCATCATCTATTATTCGAGGGAAGCGCTCCGGAGGATCCACAATGATATTACTGACTTTGCGAAGGCGGAAGGCCTGACGGCGCATGCGAATTCGATCGCAGTGCGTTTTGAAGACAGCTGCGGTGAAAGCGGGGATAAGGAGGAAAAAGATGGGCAGAACAGCTGAGATCCGTCGTGAAACCAAAGAGACGAACATTCTTGTCAGGCTGGACCTGGACGGCAGCGGCAAAGCGGACATCCAGACCGGTATAGGCTTTTTTGACCATATGCTTACCGGATTTGCCCGTCACGCTCTTATTGACCTGACGGTCAGAGCTGAGGGTGATCTGCAGGTAGATGACCATCATACGATCGAGGATACAGGCATCGTGATTGGGCGCGCAATTAAAGAAGCGCTCGGAAACAAAGCCGGCATCACCAGATTCGGAGATAAGATCCTTCCCATGGATGAGGTCCTTGTCCTCTGCGCTCTTGATCTGGGAGGCCGTCCGTATTTCTCATGGGATGCGCCATTCGTGCCCGGCATGATGGGAAACATGAACGCGGAAATGGTGAAGGAGTTTTTCTACGCCATATCTTATTCTGCAGAGATGAATCTGCACATGAAGGTGCTCACGCCGGGCAATCAGCATCATATGGCGGAAGCATTGTTCAAGGCTTTCGGAAAAGCACTCAGCCAGGCTGTGACCACGGATCCAAGGATCACGGGAATCCCTTCCACGAAAGGAGCTCTCTGATGGAAAGCGTATCATTTGCGTGGGAAGAACTTAAAAAGAACAGCGACGGCATGGTGCCGGTGATCGTACAGGACTATGAGACAAAGGATGTCCTGATGATGGCTTACATGAACCGGGAAGCCTATGAGATGACGCTGCGCACCGGAAGGATGACCTACTTCAGCCGCAGCCGCAAAATGATCTGGATCAAGGGAGAGACGTCCGGTCACACCCAGTATGTGAAGCAGCTGCTGATCGACTGTGATAATGATACGATCCTGGCTCTGGTTGACCAGAAGGGCGCTGCTTGCCATACGGGAAACCGAAGCTGCTTTTATCGCTTTTTGCAGCAGAATCCGGCAGATCTGCCTCATGAAGAATGATTTTTGCTGCAAAAAATAAGAAATTCTTTCTGATTTCTGTTGCCTTTTTACATTGCTCAGCAAACCGCATTGTGGTAAGATGTCTACTGTCAAATGTATAGAAAATCATATTTCAAATTTGTGCATATTTACCACAAATCAGTGTAATACGAGGCTTAAGAAATGAAATCAGAAGGACTTCTGCAAAGAAGCGTACAATTTCTCGGACATTCAGTTTTTACAGGTTTTCTGCTGAACGGTTTTGTTCTGACCTGCATTACGGAAGCGTTCAACAGGCAGTCGGTCGCCGGGATGCTGCGTTTTATGGCAGGATCGCCGCTCGCGTTCCTCTGCAATATGTTTATTATCTCGCTGACGCTCTGCCTCAGCCTTCTGGTCGTACGCAGGCGTTACTTTGTCCAGGCATTCATTTCTCTGGTCTGGATCGTGATGGGGGCAGCTAACTGCATCATTCTTACATACCGGATGACTCCGTTCTCAGCTGAGGATTTTTCACTTCTTCCGATGCTTGCGAGGATCGTGAAAAACTACATGACTCCCGGCCTGATTTTTACGATCGCCGCCGTGATCGTATCTCTTCTGATCGGAACGGTCGTTCTGTGGTTCCGTCTTCCGAAGGATATGTCCGCGAAGACCTCCATGCGTTCTCTGCGGCTCAATATTCTTAAAACAGCTTGCATGGTGCTGGCTCTTTCATTCTCGCTGAACATGGGAATGAAGACACAGGCTCTTTCGCAGGATTTCAAGAACCTGGCTGACGCCTATGAAGAATACGGGTTTGCGTACTGCTTCTCGAACAGCGTTGTTGATAAGGGCATTGCAAAGCCGGAACTGTACTCCGAGGAAATGATGGATATCATAGTTTCCGGAATGGAGAATACATCATCGGCCGCCTGCGGTGTTACCGCAGATGAAACTGTTAAAACTACTTCCGCAGATGCTGAATCTGCGGATTCTTTATATCCGGACATTATCATGATCCAGCTGGAATCATTTTTTGATCCGATGTATATCAAGGGTTTCACCTACAGCCATGATCCGGTTCCTTTTTTCAGACATCTGAAGGAAGAGGAAACATCCGGTTTTTTAACAGTTCCTGTGGTGGGAGCCGGGACAGCGAATACGGAATTTGAATGCCTGACAGGCATGAGTACATCCTTTTTCGGAGCCGGGGAGTACCCCTACAATACAGTCCTCTCGGAGCAGACCTGTGAATCCCTCGCCTATATTCTCGGGGATCACGGGTACGCGACCAGTGCTGTTCATAATAATACGGGCACATTTTATAACCGGAATACTGTCTTTTCCAATATGGGCTTTGATAATTTCATTCCGGAAGAGTATATGTACGGAATTGAAAGGACGTATACGAACTGGGCCAAAGATGCTGTCCTTACGGATGTGATCATGGACCGGCTGGATATAACAGACGCGCAGGATTTCATTTACACCATCACTGTGCAGAGCCACGGGCGGTATCCTCAGGAAGAGGCGCTCTCTGATCCGTATATTACAGTGACGCCGGATATAGAGTTCTATGATGAAAACTATAATGTGTATCCGCTGGAATACTATGTAAACCAGATCTGTGAAGTGGATCAGTTCACAGAGGAACTGATCGGAAGGCTGGAAGAACGGGGCGCACCTGCCATGGTCATTATGTACGGAGATCATCTTCCGGCCCTGGGTTTTGATGAAGACGATCTGACGCTTCCGTCACTTTATTCCACCGAATATGTGATCTGGGATAATTTCGGATTTGACATGCAAGATACAGACCTGGAGGCTGAACAGCTTGGAACGCGGATCCTGACCGAGCTTGGAATAGATGGAGGAATGATTCCTGCTTTCCACAGGGCCTATGACGGGACATCCGAATACGAAGAATACCTGGAGCTGGTTGAGTATGATATGTTCTATGGAAAGGGATACATATTCGAAGGCGGTACGAGACGGGAGCCGACAGATCTTACTTTCGGCACCCGTGCGATCACTGCGGAGGGCTGCTCGGTGGATGAAGACGGGACGCTGACTGTTTATGGCAGCGGTTTTAATGAGAGCAGCAAGATCACGATCGACGGAAAGATATATGATACGGTATTCGAAGATGAAGAAACGATCACTCTTGAAGGCAGGTTTCCTTCCGGCGCGGAAAAGATATGCGTGATGCAGTGTGACAGCAACCTGGAGCCGCTCGGAAGAGGGAGCAATGAGATCGATGCTCCCGGGGCATGAGTCATATTTTGCGGATTATTACAGAATCCGCTGATACAGGATCCGCCTGAATGAATGATACTCTTCAATGACACCGGCAGGAATAAACAGGTGTTTTTCAAGAATATGCGTGCTGAAACGATTATCAGGATGGGCAGTCGCCAGAATATAGCGGCGCCCGTCCTTTTTTGATTCGTTTTCCAGGGCAATGGCCCGCCAGCTTCGTCCATCATGCCGCGGATCAGGGGGACATCTCCGTGATCCGCCGTGAAAATACCGTTTTTAAGATCTTCTGTCTGTTTCATGAGCATAATTACCCTATACATGCAGGCCATTCAGACCGCTCCGGCGCTCCTGCAGCGGCGCATGCGTGCGTGGCACAATTTCCACTGAGTTGAATTTGAACCGGTCATATGATACTATGGACTCGCCGGCGGGAGAAGGATCCGGCGGCTGAAATACAGATGAATATAGCGATGACAGGTGCTCTGCACAGGGCAGAGTGAAAAGGGAACCGGGTGAGAATCCCGGACGAGCCCGTCACTGTAATCGGGGAATGTTTCCGGCAGCAGCCCCACTGGATGATCCGGGAAGGGGCCGGAAACGTGCTGATCCGTAAGTCAGGAGACCTGCCTGTCATTGGTACAGGGATCATATCCCTAAACCACGAGGAACTGGTTGTACGCGCGCAAAGACGCAGGAGCGCCATGCGCACAGGCAATCCTCCGCTTGTGTACCTGTTCTTCTGTATTTTATTCATAGTATCACACTTAAAGGAGGAACTCATTATGAAAATGAGAACACTGAAGAAACTGATGGCCGGGACGCTGCTGTCTCTCTTTGCCTGCGGCATGGCTTTTGCCTCATGCGCAGCTGAAGCTGCCACAGAGGAAGAGATCCTGCAGGAAGAAGACGAGGAGGATTACACAACTGGAGATGCTTCCCTGGATGATATCCGTAATCAGGATGAGATCGGGGAAAAGGAACTGCTTGTTGTTTCCTTCGGAACGAGCTTTAATGACAGCCGCAGGAACACGATCGGCGCGATTGAAGGAGCGCTGGCGGAAGCTTTCCCGGAATGGTCCGTTCGCAGGGCATTTACGAGCCAGATCATCATTGATCATGTGGAGAGCCGTGACGGCATCCATATTGACAATGTGGAAGAAGCCCTTGAAAGAGCCGTCAGCAATGGCGTAAAGACTCTGCTTGTCCAGCCGACGCATCTGATGAATGGTTATGAATACGAGGAGCTCGAAGAGATGCTCGCCGGTTACGCGGATGCTTTTGACTATATCGGCCTTGGCACGAATCTCCTGGATACAGATGAGGATTTTGAAGCAGTTGCCCGGGCGATCACGGAGGAGACAGCATCCTATGATGACGGAGAGACTGCCATCGTTTTCATGGGGCACGGAACAGAAGCTGATTCGAACGCTGTATACGCGAAAATGCAGGATGTCCTCACTTCAGACGGATTTGAGAATTATTATATCGGAACCGTTGAGGCTGTGCCTTCACTGGATGATGTGATCGAAGCGATCGCGGACAAGGGATACACGAAAGTCGTCCTTGAACCTCTCATGGTCGTTGCGGGAGATCACGCGAACAATGACATGGCTGCGGCAGATGATCCGGAATCCTGGTACAGCATTCTGACAGCGGAAGGGTACGATGTGACCTGCCTGCTCAAGGGTCTCGGCGAGATACCGGCTATCCGCGGCATCTATACAGAGCACGCGCAGGCCATGATCGACGAAGCATTACAGCAGTAAAAAGAGTTTTATTAAAATATGCCGGCGCATGATCCTGTGTGCCGGCTTTTATAAGAATAACGCACAGGAGAAAATGAATGAAAATAAAACGATCAATCTGCGCGGCAGCCGCTGTTTCTCTGATCCTTGTGTTTTCCGCGCTGAGTGAAAACTGCGCTCTTTGCGAAGATGCCGACAGCAAAGTTGCCTCTGCTTCGGAAATGGCAGAAGTGGAAGAAGTGGTTCAGGACTGGATGGTTCCGGTACCGGCCGGGGACATCGTTCCCGGCGTATATGAAGTTGAAGTGCTTTCAAGCTCATCCATGTTCCGGATCGAATATGCTCTGCTGACAGTTACGGAGGAAGGTATGAGCGCGATCCTCTCCATGGGCGGCAAGGGTTATCAGTACCTGTATATGGGCACGGCGCAGGAAGCTGCAGACGCGCCGGAGCAAGACTTCATTCCGTATGCTGAAACTGCCGACGGAACACACACATTTACGATTCCCGTGGATGCTCTGGATGCCGGCATTCCGGTGGCTGCGTTCAGCATTCGCAAGGAAAAATGGTATGACCGTACGCTTGTTGTTTCAGCCGCATCGCTTCCGGCAGGAGCCCGGAGGAATATATCCATGACGACGCCGGAGGATCTCTCGCTTCTGGATGGTACATATTACATGGAGGGAACGCTTCAGGGCGGCTCCGGACGAGCGTCGATCGAGTCTCCCGTCATGGTCACGGTGGAAAACGGGAAGGCAACTGCCAGAATCGTTATGAGCAGCTCTAATTATGACTACATGCTCAAGGACGGAGAGCGGTACGAGAATGTCAGTGAAGAAGGCAATTCAGCCTTTCTGATCCCGGTTGACGGCTTTGATTATGCCATGGCAGTTACGGCAGATACGACCGCGATGAGCAAACCGCATGAGATCGATTATACGATCCTTCTGGATTCAGCTACACTGACACAGGAGCCCGTCTCATGATACATGAAAAAAAGAGCTTTCTTCGTGTACCGGTGACGTTCCTGCTCCTGGCCGCGGCACTCTCGGCACTGATCGTATGGAATGTGAATGCCGGCAGCGTACAGCTTACTGTGCCGGAGGTATTCCGGATCCTTTTCCTGAAACAGGGAGATCAGACATCGCGTGACATCATCTGGCAGATCCGCCTGCCGAGGATCCTGGCGGCAGGAATTCTCGGCGGCGCGTTATCTGTGGCAGGCTTTCTTCTGCAGACATTTTTCCGCAATCCCATAGCTGGCCCCTTTGTGCTGGGAATATCCGCGGGGTCAAAGCTGACCGTTTCTTTTGTTATGATCTTTCTGCTCGGCAGGGGACATACGCTTTCGTCCGCCGGAATGGTGTCTGCCGCATTTGCCGGAGCCATGCTTTCAACAGGATTTATGATCACAGCCTCCGGAAAGGTCCGCTCCATGTCGATGCTTGTGATCTGCGGCGTTATGGTCAGCTACATCTGTTCAGCCATAACGGATTTTGTGATCGCCTTTGCGGATGATTCGGATATCGTTAACCTGCATAACTGGTCTATGGGCAGTTTCGCGTCCGTATCGTGGAATAAGATCGGGATCATGACAGCGGTCATACTGCCTTCCCTTCTCTTTGTTTTCCTGCTGTCAAAACCGGCCGGAGCCTATCAGCTTGGAGAGGAATACGCGCAGAGCGTGGGCGTGAACATCCGCCTTTTCCGGATCTGCCTGATCCTTCTCTCAAGCCTGCTGTCAGCGACGGTTACGGCATTTGCCGGGCCTGTATCCTTTGTAGGCATTGCAGTGCCGCATCTGGTAAAAAATCTGATGGGAACATCCAGGCCCGTGCTGATGACGCCGGCCTGTTTTCTCGGAGGTGCCGTGTTCTGCCTTTTCAGTGACCTGATCGCCCGTACACTGTATTCGCCCATGGAGCTGTCCGTCAGCTCTGTGACAGCGCTGTTCGGAGCGCCTGTGGTGATCTGGCTGATGATCCGGAAGGAGAAAGCAGCATGAAAGTGACAAAGGAGAAATATTTTTTTTATACAGAAAAGCTTTCTGTCGGTTATGACGGGAAACCTCTGATCCGGAATATTAAAATGCAGGTCGCCAGGGGAGAGATCCTGGTTCTGATCGGGCCAAACGGCGCGGGAAAATCAACCATCCTCAAGAGCATAGCCAGGCAGCTGAAGATCCTCGGAGGAGAGATGTATCTGGATTTGCAGGATCTTACCCGTATGAGCGGAAAAGAGGCAGCGAAAAAGCAGGCGGTCATGCTGACAGGCCGGATCCGCACAGAAATTATGACCTGCTTTGATGTTGTTTCCGCGGGCAGATATCCGTATACGGGAACCCTGGGGATCCTTGGAGATAAAGACCGTGAAGCAGTCAGAAGCGCCATGGAACTCGTGCAGACTCTGGACCTGGCGGAAAGGGATTTTTCAGCCGTGAGCGACGGGCAGAAGCAGAGGCTCCTGCTGGCCAGGGCCATCTGCCAGGAACCGGAGCTGATCGTGCTCGATGAGCCGACGTCCTACCTGGATGTCAGCCATAAGCTGAAGTTCCTGATGCTTCTTAAAAAACTTGCCAGGGAGAAAAATACAGCCATCATCCTGTCACTGCATGAACTGGACCTTGCCGGAAAGATCGCGGATACGGTCATGTGTGTAAAAGGTGAGCATATTGACAGATACGGCCCACCGGATGAGATATTTGCCGGAGATTATGTCCGTGAACTGTTTGGCATAGAAGAGGGAAGCTACAATGCTGCGTTCGGCTCCGCGGAACTGCCGCCTCCCGAAGGGGAACCCCGCCTGTTCGTCATAGCCGGCGGAGGAAGCGGAATCTCCATATACAGAATGCTGCAAAGAAAAGGGATCCCCTTTGCAACGGGGATCCTCATGAAAAATGATGTTGACTATGCGGCTGCTTCATGTCTTTGCCGACATGTGATCGCGGAAGAGATGTTCGAACCCTTGAGCGAAGATACCTTCCGGAAAGCGAGGGCCCTGATGCTCTCATGCGAAAGAGTCACAGCCGCGAGAAGATCCTTCGGCACACTTGGGCGTTACAATGAAATGCTTCTGAAGGAAGCAGAGCAGCGCGGCATGCTCACGGACTTTCATACCATTTCATGAACGAGAGAGATGGCGCTGCTGTAGCTGCCGTCCGGATCGGCTGTAATGATCCGGTCTGCCAGGATCTTGTTTTTTTCTTCAAAATCGTAGGAGATGATCCGGTCGACAGTCTCCCTGCGCTCGAGGCCCTTTTTCATAAGAATGGCTTCAATACAGGCGCGCTTATCCCGCTCGACGTACAGTATGACGCTCTGTCCCGGGTAATGATTATGAACGGCCATACAGCCGGAAATATCCATGACAGCCGCCGCGTGGCGTCCCGAAGCAAGCGTTCTGTCAATTTCATCCTTAGGCAGGCCATACCGCTGGCAGCCGTAATAGGTAGTTTCCAGAAAACAGCCGGTCTGCGCCATTGCCTGGAATTCCTCCGGAGAGACCCTGTGATTTGTACCTCCGGAGGCCGTAGTGCAGGTGCGGATATGTACATAATCCGGGTCTTCACAGAGAGCGCGGGCAAATTCATGTTTGCCGCTTCCGCTCGGTCCTACGATGCAGAACACCTTTGGCAGCCGGCTGCCGTCATTCTTTTTTCCCTGCATGATCTGGACAAGGGAAAGGAATTCATTGTAGTAATTGATGCTGCAGATGCCTGAAACATGCCTGTTCCAGGGCTGGCGGAAGAGCACCGGAAGCGTCAGTCCGCTGCCATAGAGGTTATGTACTCCGTCGTCCAGGATCACATCAGCCTGGAGCATTTCCTTTCTTCTTCCCATGATGATGTTTTCCTGAGGGAAAAACGGAAACAGTTCACCAAGACGGCGGATGCGCTCTCCCATAAACTGCGGATACACTGCAGTCATGATGGTCACGTTCGCAATCTCACAAAGATCCTTCAGAAAACCGGCTGCTCCGGGAAGCGCGGGCTGCTGCTCATAGAATTCCCTGGCCATAAGAAAGTCCAGCCTTCTGTCCTCGGGGATCCCGAGGAGTCCCCAGTCTGTGATCCTGTCAATACTGTACGGAACGCCGTCCTGCTGGGAGAGGAGCGTCAGGGCATACCTGTTGCAGTCAAGAAGAACGTCATCTACATCCAGTATCACTTCAAAATTTCTTATATGGTTCATATCATGGCCCTGCCTTGTCATCAATAACAGTCGTGTGATCTATATAGTAACATAAATGAGAAACAAAATCAAACATATGTTCGAAAAAAATCCGCACTTGACTGTTAAGCAGCCGATGAAGAATAAAATAGAACTTGCATGATCATAAAACTCTTGCTAGAATCTAATCACATGTAAAGAACAGGATGCGAACAAGATATGTATGAAATGAATGTTTCTTTTCAGATCAATGACCGCGTGATCTCTCTTCTGACGGATTTTGCGGAATATATGGCGGAGATCAACGCTGACAGAAAGACCATGCCCATGGCCATGAAAGACGGCAGCAGCTTTTCCCTGGAGAGAAGGGCTGAAAAAATGAGGTATGACCTCCTGCTTTCAGGTTACGCATTGTCCCTTGAACAGGCAGCTTCATTTCTTGAAAAGAGCGCTGAAGGAGAGGAAAACAGCTTTGAAAGCCAGGCGGATGCAGCTTCCGTTTTCCGCTCCAGGGAGATACGTGCTGCACGCAACATGGCCGAACTGTTTACGAAAAGCCGGGGAATGCACATGCAGCTTCCGGAGGATATCTGTCTGCTTCATAAGATGCTTTTCTCAGGTATTTCGGAGGATGCCGGAGTCTTCCGGCCGGATAGAAATATTCCGTCCTTCCTGCGTACGCTTAGCGACTGGTACCGGAAGAGCAGCATGCAGCCTTTGCTCAGGAGCATCGTTTTCAGTTATGAGCTCCTGCGTATCCAGCCCTTTTCTTCGGGAAATGAGATCACTGCCTGGTCCTGTCTGAATATTCAGCTCGGAAAATGGAGAGATATCCTTTCGGACCTGTCGTATGAGACCTTCCTTTACAGGAGAAAAAGCGAATATCTGCGCGTGATGGAGGAGTGCAGCCGTTCGGGCAGCTGTGAGGCATACATAGAGTTCATGCTTCGCATTCTTTATTGCGCTCTGCAGGTCTATGACGAAGAACTTCACAGCGGGCTGGACATCACGCAGTCCATGCAGATGCTGCTTGACGCGATGGAAGACGGCAGGAGCTATACGACGCATGAGATGATGGCTCTTGTAAATCTGCGCCACCGTCCGACCTTCCGTGACAACTATCTGCTTCCCTGCATGGAGGGCGGGCTGATCGTAATGACTGTTCCCGACAAGCCCAACAGCCGGAACCAGAGATACAGGAAGCTCTGAACTGTACATGACATCATAAATACGAACGAAAAGGACAATAACAGATGAGAAAACTTGCTCTGAGTGATGAAATTCTCCTGAGTGTGGATAAGCCTGCGAGATACCTGGGCAATGAGATCAACGCGGTTTATAAGGATCCTTCCTCTGACCCATCCATGATCCGCTTTGCCATGTGCTTCCCGGATGTATACGAGATCGGAATGTCCCATCTGGGCATTCAGATCCTGTATGATATGTTTAACCGGAGAGATGACGTATGGTGTGAAAGGGTATATTCGCCCTGGACAGACCTTGACAGGCTGATGCGTAAAAACAGCATTCCCCTTTTTGCTCTTGAATCACAGGATCCGGTCAGGGATTTTGATTTTCTCGGAATCACACTGCAGTATGAAATGTGCTATTCAAATGTCCTTCAGGTGCTGGATCTTTCCGGTATTCCGCTCAAGGCTTCAGAGCGCGGTGAAGGATGTCCTGTCGTGATCGGCGGCGGTCCCTGTACATACAATCCGGAGCCTCTGGCTGATTTTTTCGATATGTTTTACATTGGCGAGGGCGAGGTCGTTTACGATGAGCTCCTTGACCTGTACAAAGATATGAAGAAAGCAGGGCGTTCAAGAGGGGAATTTCTTCATGAAGCAGCAAAGATCCCCGGCATCTATGTTCCTTCCCTCTATTCCGTAACCTACGGGGAAGACGGAACGATCAGCTCCTTTACCGCAAAGTATGAGGACATCCCGCAGACGATCCGCAAGCAGATCGTCATGGATCTTGATTCCGCGCCGTATCCTGAAAAACCGCTGGTTCCGTTTATCAAGGTAACTCAGGACAGGGTCGTTCTTGAGATTCAGAGAGGCTGCATCCGCGGCTGCCGCTTCTGTCAGGCCGGAATGCTGTACCGTCCGACCAGGGAGAGAGACGTAGAAAAGCTGAAAAAATACGCCAGTGAGATGCTGCGCTCCACGGGACACGAAGAGATATCACTCAGTTCACTCAGCTCCAGTGATTATTCCTGTCTCAGGGAGATCGTTGAATACCTGATTGATGAGTTTAAAAACCAGAATATCAACATATCACTTCCGTCGCTTCGTATAGACGCATTTTCGCTTGATGTCATGAGCCGCGTTCAGGATGTACGCAAGAGCAGCCTGACTTTTGCCCCCGAGGCTGGTTCCCAGCGTATGCGTGATGTGATCAATAAAGGCCTGACGGAAGAGGTCATTTTAAACGGAGCCGCAGAGGCGTTTCACGGAGGCTGGAATAAGGTCAAGCTGTATTTCATGCTGGGCCTTCCCACAGAAACAGATGAAGACCGCAGGGCGATCGCTCATCTGGCGAATGAGATCGCCGTACGCTATTACGAGGAAATACCCAAAGAAAAGAGAAACGGGAAATGCCAGATCACCGTGAGCACTTCTTTCTTTGTCCCTAAGCCATTTACACCTTTCCAGTGGGCTCCGATGTTCAGACCCGGAGATTATCTGGGCTTTGCGTCAACAGTCAACCATGAGATCCACGACATGCTCAACCATAAGAGCATCCGCTATAACTGGCATGAAGCGGATGAAACGGTTCTCGAGGGCTTCCTGGCCCGCGGTGACCGCCGCTGCTCCGAAGTGATCCTGGAAGCGTACAGGAGGGGCGCGCTTTTTGACGCGTGGACAGAATGCGCTGATACGAAGCGCTGGTTTGACGCAATTGAGGCTACAGGCACCGATCTTGAATTCTATACGCTCCGGGAGCGGAGCGGGGATGAGATCCTTCCCTGGGATTTTATTGACATAGGAGTATCAAAAAGCTTCCTTCTCCGCGAGTGGGACAGAGCAAGGGAAGGCGTCGTAACGCCTAACTGCAGGCAGCGCTGCAGCGGCTGCGGAGCAAGAGTATTCGGAGGAGGCGTGTGCTATGAAGGTCAGAATTAAATTCTCCAAATACGGGGAAATGAAATATATAGGACACCTTGATGTGATGCGCTATTTCCAGAAGGCAATGCGCAGGGCCCGGATCGATATTGCGTATTCGGAGGGCATGAGCCCGCACATGATCATGTCATTCGCGTCGCCGCTGGGCGTCGGACTGACAAGCTCCGGCGAATATATGGATATTGAAGTACGCACGCCGCTCTCATCAGAGGAGATGTGTTCAAGACTGAATGCAGTCATGACTGATGGAGTAACGATCCTTGACTGCAGACAGGTCCCGCAGGGGAAGGCTTCAAACGCCATGTCGCTTGTGGCAGCCGCGGATTACGAAATGTCCCTGAATGAAGCAAGGCAGGGCGCCGTCTGGCCGGACTGGCTGGAAGAATTTCTGAGCCGGGAGAGCATACAGGTGCTCAAAAAGACGAAAAAAGGCGAGCGGATGGTGGACATCCGTCCTCTGATCTATAAATACAGCATAAATGACAGAAGCCTGTCGGTCATGGTATCCGCAGGGAGCGAAGAAAACCTGCGGCCGGAAATGATCCTGGCAGCCTGCATGGAATATAAAGGCAGAGATTATGATCCCTTTGCATTCCGGATCCACAGAAAAGAGCTTTACGCCCGCACGGAGGGAGACGGGGAGAAAAGATTTGTGTCCCTGAACGACCTGGGCACACCGATCGTTATATAAAACGGAACAGGAGTCCTTCGTATGAACAGATATATACTTGACCGCAATGGACAGTTCACTTTTTCGTTTCTGATCGATACCGAGAGCTTCGCGGCTGTTGAAATACATGCTGACAGGGAGGCTTCGCCATACGCGGCAGGAAATATTTTTACCGGCAGGGTCTCAAATGTTGCCTGGGGCATACGGGCAGCCTTTGTGGACATACGACCGGGCGTTACGTGCTACCTCCCGCTGGATTCACTCCAGAACCCTGTGTACACAAAAAAAGGATCATCTCCGGATATTCAGCAGGGAGATGAGCTGCTTGTGCAGATCGTCAGGGAAGCCATGGGGAGCAAAGGCCCGTCTCTGAGCACAGACCTTACGCTGCAGTATCCCCTCGTCGTAGTCCATCATACCGCCGGACATTCCGGGGTATCAAAAAAGATCCCCGCGCCGCGCAGAAATGAACTGAAAGTTCTCTCAATGTCTCTGCGGCAGGATGACTGCTCCTTTACGATCCGTACCCGCGCGGCCCTGGCGGATGATGAAGAGATTATTGCGCAGGCACGGGAAGGAGCGCAGCAGATGCGTGATATGATCCGCAGGGCAGCTCATCTGACTGTTTACTCACACCTGAACCCGCAGGGGCCTCCGTTTCTCGGACGGCTTTCCGGTCTGGATCCATCCACGGTTTCAGAGATCGTTACTGAAGACGCGGAAATGGCGGAGAGAGCGCGCTCTGTTACGGATATTCCGGTCAGGCTCTACAGTGATCCTCTGCTGCCTCTGAGAAAACTGTATTCCCTGGAGTCCATCCTGTCGAAAGCGCTTGCGGAAAGAGTGTATCTTCAGTCCGGAGCTTTTCTTGTTATTCAGGCAACTGAGGCGCTTACCGCGATCGATGTGAATTCCGGCAAGTCTGACATTACCGGAAAACGCGGAAGGGATACGAAAGAGAAAACCGTTCTTAAGATCAATCTCGAAGCGGCGCGTGAGTGCATGAGACAGCTGCGGCTCAGGAATATCTCAGGAATGATCCTCATAGATTTTATCAATATGGAAGACAGATCGTCCGAGGATGAACTGATGGAGTGCCTGCGGACGCTTGCATCCCGCGACTGCGTTCCGTGCATGGTCGTCGATATGACAAAACTGGGTCTTGTAGAGATCACAAGAAAGAAGAAAGAGAGACCTCTGCAGATGATTCTCACAGGCGGAAAGGATCCGGCAGAAGATTTCTGACCGATTGCGTCATTGACTTTAATTATGCTCAGTTTTATAATTATGTTAGTGTGTCGATAAAAGTGAGGTTTTGGAACATGGATGAGCATAATATCTCAAAAGCCGTTATTCGGAGACTTCCCCGCTATCACAGATATCTCGGTTATCTGATCGATGAAAAGGTGGAAAGGATCTCTTCAAATGAACTGAGCCGCCGCATGAAGGTCACGGCATCCCAGATCCGGCAGGATCTCAATAATTTTGGCGGTTTTGGCCAGCAGGGCTATGGATACAACGTAAAATATCTCTACCAGGAGATCGGCAAGATCCTGGGCCTTGACAAGACCTATTCCATGATCGTTATCGGTTCAGGCAATCTGGGACAGGCGATCGCGAATTATGTCAAGTTTGAAAAAAGAGGTATGCATGTGATTGGTCTTTTTGACTGCAATGAAGCTCTTAAGGGGAAACTTGTAAGAGATATTCCGATCCGCATGATCGATGAACTGCCGGAATTCCTGCAGAATAACAAGGTGGATATAGCGACGCTTACGCTGCCGAAGGCAGGCGCTGAGGCTGTTGCCGGTGTGATCGTTGAGAACGGAGTCCGGGCTATCTGGAATTTCGCCCATACGGATCTGGAACTTCCGGATGATGTGATCGTGGAGAACGTGCATTTATCAGAAAGTCTGATGCAGCTGACTTACAAGATCAATCATTCTGCAGCGGACAGAGAGTGAGAGGCAATAATAGCGACAGGTATATGAACTTCTGCGCAGAGTGCTGCGTGGAAGTTCATCTTATTATGAGCGGCGGACGGATCGTACATTCCGCCGGAACAAAGGATGGGATTACAGTATGGGAAACAGCAGGGTCTGCGCCAGAATCAGCCTGGATGCTGTCAGGCATAATTTCAGTGTTATGCGAAGTCATATGCGCCCGGATACAAAGGTCTGCGCAGTGGTTAAAACAGATGCCTACGGGCACGGTGCTTATGAGATCGCTTCCATGCTTGAGAAGGAGGAATGGATCTGGGGATTTGCCGTGGCGACGGCAGACGAGGGCATAAGCCTTCGGGAGAAGGGAATCACAAAGCCTGTTCTGGTGCTGGGATTTACTTTCCGGGAAGATTATGAGGCAATGGCTGCTCTTGGCATCCGGCCGGCTGTGTTCCGCCTGGATATGGCAAAAGAGCTTTCCGAAGCCGCGCTCCGGACCGGAACGGTTCTTCCCGTTCACATTGCCATTGACACGGGCATGACAAGGATCGGGCTTTTTCCGGGGGAGGATGCGCTTCGTATCATATCATCGATCGCTTCTCTTCCGGGTATTTGTGTGGAGGGAATCTTTACGCATTTCGCCAGGGCGGACGAAGAGGATAAAAGCTGTCTTAAGGAAGCGTTCGGGAAATTTACAGGGTTCTGTGATGTACTCTCCCGCGAAGGGATCACAGTACCCATCCGGCACTGCTCCAACAGCGCCTGCATCCTTGAATATCCGGATGCGCACATGGACATGGTCAGAGCGGGGATCACGATGTACGGGATCTATCCTTCCGATGAAGTAGCCAGGACTCAGCCGGAGCTAATGCCAGTTATGGAGCTTAAAAGCCACATTGCTGCGATACGCGAGGTCCCTGCGGGGACACCGGTCAGCTATGGCGGCACATTTGTGACAGACCGGGTCACGAGAGTCGCAACGATTCCCGTAGGCTACGGCGACGGTTATCCGCGTTCCCTCAGTTCAAAAGGCTGTGTGCTGATCGAAGGAAAAAGGGCGCCGGTGATCGGCAGAGTATGCATGGATCAGTTCATGGTCGATGTGACCGATATCCCGGCTCATGAGCTCCAGGAAGTGACACTGATGGGCATGGATCACGGCAGCTGCCTCTCCGTCTATGAACTGTCCGCTCTTTCCGGCCGTTTTCCATATGAGTTCGTATGTGATATAGGCAAAAGAGTGCCCCGTGAATATGCCAATTCTTGACGAACGAAGTAGAAGATGTTATATTTTTCATGTTTATGGATATTCTGAGGTGATATAAATTATATGGACAGTAGTGATATACCGCTTGCCCAGATCGTGGTGCTGGTAATTCTGTTGGTACTGAATATGATTCTGGCCTGTTATGACGCTGCGCTGCAGAGTGTCCCGGATGTTTTCCTGGATGACAGGGAAGAGGGGGGTGACAGCAGGGCGGCCGATATTCATGCGTTCAAGGATCATCCGGACCAGCTGGTCCACGCAGGCTGGCTGTACCTGATCCTCAGCGCGGTACCGGCAGTATTCGTATGTCTTGAGTACACGCTCTACAGAAGGTGGATCGCGGTGATCTGCGTTCTTATTGCCATGTATCTTTTCGGAAGGGCCCTGCCCGCGATTCTCGGAAAGTATTATGCGAAGAAGATCTGCTTTTCACTGTATCTTCCGGCAAGGTTTCTGTCGCTGGCCGTCTATCCGGTCACATGGATCCTTTCCCAGATCTCGTTTCTGATCGTCAGGGTGTTCGGCATACGCAGAAGCGACCTGGAGGAGGAAGTCACGGAAGATGAGATCCTCTCCATGGTCAATGAAGGCCACGAGCAGGGTGTCCTCGATGAGCATGAAGCTGAAATGATCCGCAATGTGTTCGAGCTTGACGAAAAGGAAGCGAAGGACATTATGACCCACCGCAGGAATATTGCGGCGATCAGCGCGCAGACCAGTCTTCATGATGCCATTTCCTACATGGTTACGGAACCGAACTCCAGGTTTCCCGTATATGAGGATACCATCGACAACATCATAGGAATCCTTCATTTCCGTGACGCGATGATCTTTCATCACAGGAATGAATACGATTCGTGGCTGATCCGTGATATACCGGATCTGCTCCGACCTGTCAGGTATATTCCCGAGACCAGAGGCATCAGCCTTCTGTTCAGAAACATGCAGGCGCAGAAGCTGCAGATGGTGATCGTGGTCGACGAATATGGCGGGACAGCAGGGCTGGTCACTATGGAAGACATACTGGAAGAGATCGTGGGCAACATTCTCGATGAGTACGACGAGGAGGAAAAAATGATCCTCGAGAGCGAGGATGGATCCTGGATGATGGCAGGTATGACACCGCTCGAAGATGTGGAGGAAACTCTTCATATTCACTTTGACGCGGATGACTATGATACGCTCAACGGCTATCTTGTATTCCGGCTGGATCACATACCCGAAGAAGGTGAGCATTCGGTCATTGAGGAACAGGGCTTCAGCTTCCGCATTGAGGAAGTGGAAAGCAAAACGATCCGCTGGGTCAGAGTCATGCGGAAGTCACCGGAGGATGAAACCGGGGAAAACCGGCAAGAAAATAAAGAAATCGAAGACAATAATAAGGAGTAACGGATATGTCTGGACATTCAAAATTTGCGAATATCAAGCATAAAAAAGAAAAGAATGACGCGGCGAAGGGCAAGATCTTTACGATCATCGGAAGAGAGATAGCGATCGCGGTCAAGGAGGGCGGAGCAGATCCGGCCAACAACAGCAAGCTTCGTGATGTCATTGCGAAAGCAAAGGCCAACAACATGCCGAATGATACGATCGACCGCGGCATCAAAAAAGCTGCCGGAGACATCGGTTCTGTCAATTACGAGCGTGTCACCTATGAAGGCTACGGCCCGGGCGGAATAGCGATCATCGTAGAAGCTCTTACCGATAACAAGAACCGTACCGCAGCGAATGTCAGAAGCGCATTCACAAAGGGCGGTGGAAGCATTGGAACACAGGGCTGCGTGTCTTACATGTTTGATGAAAAAGGTCAGATCATTATCGACAAGGAAGAATGTGACATGGACGCCGATGATCTGATGATGCTCGCGCTTGACGCCGGAGCTGAGGATTTCAGTGAGGAAGAGGACAGCTTTGAGATCCTTACTTCTCCGGATGATTTTTCAGCCGTTCGTTCCAGCCTTGAGGAACAGGGGATCCCCATGGCATCTGCCGATGTTACCATGATCCCGCAGAATTACGTGGAACTTACGGATGAAGCTGCTCTCGGTCAGCTTCAGAGAACGCTTGATCTTCTTGATGAAGATGACGATGTGCAGGCAGTGTTCACGAACCTGGCTGACTGATTGTTGGGGAAAAGATCTATGGCAGGTTATCAGACTGCGTTTGAGAGCATGAAGGGGCTGGTCGCGCTGACCGAGAACCCCATGAAGTCATTTAATAAGAACACATACGCTCAGACATTCAATCATGTGTATGAGCAGATGCTTCCTGCTTTTGACGCTATAGAAGAATTATATAAAAGCGTCGGCGAGCCGGACACAATGATCTCCAACATGGCTGCCGCTTTTGTGGATGAAGCGGTTTCCTGCGTCAGCAAGGGAAAAAACCGACGTGAGCAGGAAATGATCCAGATGAACCTGAACATGCAGCTGGCAGTTTATGTTTATCCTTCTATTCTCCATTACAGAGGGCAGTCATCCCAGCCTCTGGCGGATGCCATCGGAGTGCAGTGGAAAAAGGCTTTCCCGAAATCCAATGTGTCTCAGGCGACTGTGGACAGCATTCAGGATGGATTTAAGCGGAAATTCTGCTATATTACGACTGCTGTATGCAGGACATTCGGCAAGCCGGATGACTGCTATGAGCTTTCCCTGCTGCGCGATTACAGGGATGGATATCTTGCGTCGCAGGAGAACGGAGAGGAACTGATACGCATGTACTACGATCAGGCCCCTTCGATCGTCAAGCATATTGACAGAAGGGATAATGCTTCTGAGATCTACAGAAGCATCTGGGATACCTATCTTTCTGAATGCATCGGAATGATTGAGAACGGCGAGCTGGAGAATTGCCGTGATCTTTATATCCGGATGGTTGAGGATCTGAGAAAAGAGTACTTCTCCTGATTTCCAGGGCAGTGTACTCATAACGCGGAGCAGTCCGCGGCACCTATATTCGTCCGGAACTTGGCGGCGCATGCGCTGCTTGCTGAGGTCCGGACGTTATTCCGTATTTACGGGAATTCACAGGGAGACAAATATGACAATTTTACAATCCATTTTTCTCGGAATCATACAGGGGCTGACCGAGTTCCTGCCGGTAAGCAGCTCGGGACATCTGGCCATTTTCCAGAACATTTTCCATATCGATACGGGAAGCAGTATTCTGTTTGACATTCTTCTTCATGTCGGAACACTGATTGTTGTCCTGATCGTCTATTGGAAGGACATCTGGAAACTGATCCTTGAATTTTTCGGGATGGTCGCTGACATATTCCGCAACATCCGGATCTGGTTTGAAAACAGAAAGGCGATCACTCTGACGCCTTATAAAAATATTGTCGGTACGAATTACAGGAAATTTGTGGTTCTTCTGATCGTATCCACGATACCGACAGGAATCATAGGAGTGCTCGGAAAAAAACTGATCGCTGACGCGTCAGCCACGCTGATCATTCCCGGCATCTGTCTGATCATCACGGGTATTCTGCTCCTGATATCGGACAGGGCTGAAAACTGTACAAAGATCCCGAAGGACGTGACTTACAAAGAAGGCGTGATCATAGGAATTGCCCAGGGCTTTGCTACGCTTCCGGGGCTTTCCAGGTCCGGAACCACGATCACAGCCTGTCTGCTTTGCGGACTGAACCGTTCCTTCGCGGTCAAGTATTCCTTCATCCTTTCCATTCCCGCGATTCTCGGCGCTGCTGTATTTGAGATCGGCGATGCCGCAGGTGAGACCATTACCGCAGGAATGGTCGGGACTTATCTGGCCGGCATGATCGCAGCGGCCATTGTCGGCTACATCTGTATCCGGACAATGCTTGTGATCGTCCGGAAACGCAAATTCAAATATTTTGCGTTTTACTGCTTCGCGGCAGGCATAGTATCAATCATTGGTCAATTCTTTATGAAGTGAGGTATTCATGGCAGCAAAAAAGGGGAGCACAGCTGCGGTGAAGCGCTCATCGTCCGCATCCGGTACGACACGCAGGAGCACTTCATCCGGCAAAAAGGCTGCATCTAAAAAAACAAGAACATCGAAGACCGCAGGCAGACGGTCAGGCTCAGCTTCTTCATCGAACAACGGCAGAAAAGCCCGGGAGAGAGAGCAGATCGATTACGCGATCTACTATGAAGTCATGCTGTGGATCCTTCTCGCTCTGGCGGCGCTGCTGTTTGTCAGCATGCTCGGCCTGGGCGGCATGGCCGGCCGGAAAGTATCGGGGTTCTTTTTCGGCATGTTTGGCGTGACAGCCTATGCTTTTCCGTTCCTGATCTTTTTTATCGCGGCTTTTCTGATCGCGAATACCGGAAGCATCATTGCCAGGATCAAATCGTTCGCGCTCAGCGTTCTGTACCTGCTTATGTGCGGATACATGCAGCTGATCCTGGTCGGATACAAGAGCGGCTACAGGATGACCGAGTATTATGATGCCGGTGTCCAGTACCATACAGGAGGAGGCCTGATCGGAGGCGGCATGGTGGCTCTCATGAGTCCGTATCTCGGCATAGCCGGGTGTACCGTTATCCTGATCATCCTGACGATCATCTGCCTTGTTCTGATCAGCCAGAAGTCGTTTCTGCGGATCATGGGCAGGCGCGGTTCCAGGATCATGGGAAAGGCCAGAGAGAACAGGGAAAAGCGCAGGGAATGGGCAAGGGCCCAGACGGCAGTCAGGGAGCGCAGGCGTGAGGAAGAGGCAGCTGCTGCAGCTGCTCAGGAAGAGCCTCTCGCGGAAGATGATGTCCTTCCTGTCACATTCTCTATTCTGCCTAAGGATGGATCCCGCAGAAGGTCTTCGAGCCGGTATGCTGCGAAAACAGATGAAGCCGGCGGGCAGAAAGGCGGACAGGCAAAGCTTTCTCCCTTCCAGATGTTCTCTGTTCCTTCGGATGAAGCTGCGGAAGATGTTCCGGTCGCGGCAGGTTCCGAGCCGGCAGCTATGGGACAGCTGCGTCTGGGCGCGGAGAAGCGTACGGGCGGCAAGGGCGCCGCAAAGCTGAAGACATTTTCCGAGACCGGAATGGGAAAGGTCCTTCCGGAAGAAGATGACGACGGTGAGATTGAGATCCATGGAATGACTTTAAGCGCAGACCAGCCGGAAGAGACGGATAATGATACTGC
>CADCOP010000077.1 GCA_902803065.1 uncultured Lachnospiraceae bacterium
GGCCCGGGCAAACAATGCTTTCAGCCGCTCCTGGTCCCCGTAGGTGTTTGTGTAGGACTGAAAGTAGGCTATGTACTTCCTCTCCTCCGGCGGGATGGATGCAGGGATCTTCCGGCTGACCCGCCGGATGGCTTTATTGATCTGCTCTTCCAGGGGCGCAGGTTCCTCGGCAAAATCACCGGAGCCTCCTTCGGAACAGAAGGTACATCCGCCGTAGCCTGCCGTACCGTCCCGGTTCGGACAGGTGCAGCCCGCGGAGAGCGACAGTTTGTATACTTTTGTCCCGAACTGCTCTTTCAGCATATCCGAAAGGGAACGGTATTCCATCTGTTATCTCCTGTCAGCTCCTGCTCCCGGCTGCTGCGGGATCTTATGTCTCCGGCTGCTGCCATATCCTGTAGTTCCGACTGCTGCCATATCCTGTAGTTCAGGCTGCTACCATATCTTATAGTTCCGGGTGCCTGAGCTGCCTTCGCCTTCTCCCTCTTCTCCGCCTTCACCCTCTCCGTTTTCACCTTCTCCGGATCCGCTCTGCGGCTCCCCGGCGCTCTGGCGGTTCTGATAGTCCGACGTTGACTGTTTTCTTTCCTCGTTTACATTTTCCCTGTCCCGCTGCAGCTGCTTCTTGATCTCATCCTCCCGGCTGCTTGAACGCCTCTGTTTTTTCTGCCGGGAAGAATCATTATTGTCCTCATCGCTGCCGCCCGATGTCTCACTCTCTGTCTCGGACTCGGATTCGCTCTCGGACTCAGACTCACTCTCGGATTCTGACTCGCTCTCGGACTCGTCCTCATCTTCAAGCTTTTTCAGAAGGTCATCGATCTCCTGCTTCAGCTTCTCCGCATCCGGATCATGGCCGTCTGTCCCATCCGGATCCGCGCAGCCTTCTTCGCAGAGAATTCTCCTGGCTTCCTTCAGCGCTTCGATCGCTGCCTGTTTTTCTTCCTTCGTATTCAGATGTTCAAAATCGTACTGGTAAAGAATCGAGAGCGCGTAGTTGATACGGATGGGACACTCTTTCCCGTCCTTCGGATGCATGGCAAGCGCCTGCTCGTAGTATTCAGCCGCTTTAGGATAATCGCCTTCTTTAAAATAAGTATTTCCCATGTTGTACAGGGGAACATATCCCTCCGGCGTGTTCAGGAAAAGCAGGGCTTCCTCCTCGCTGCGGGCCTTCTCGTAAGCTTCCTTTTCATACCTAGAGCGGAAATGCTCGTTGAGGGCGAATCTTACGATAAGCATCAGACCGCCAGCCAGCGCGACCGCCATCAGTATCAGCGAGATCGTGACCAGCAGGTCTGCTCCATCCTTGGAACGAGCCCAGTTTTTAATGCGTTCTGTCAGTTTCATAATCTATCCCTGTGCAATAACAGATATAATTCAGCAGCGAGAAGCAGGAACAGCGGAATGACGAACCAGAAGTAAATGTCCCTGTAAGAGACCACATCCTTCTTTTCCGTGGCAGACCTGCTTCCTTCAATGATCTGCGCGGCCACCTTCGAGAGTTCCTCTTTGCTGTACTCTCCGTCCATGTGGATATACCGGATACCCAGATCTGAGGCGATCTGGCGGAGCGCGTCTTCATCGATCACGGAGAGAGCTTTTTCATAGGTATCTCCCAGGTAGATGTATTTGTAATCGTCCTTCTTCATGGGGCCGCCTTCGGCGGTTCCGTATCCGAGGACCGCTCCCTGATCCACATACTTTGAAAGCTCCGCGAAGGAGCGCAGCTGCGAATCATCTGTGATCTCTCCATCGCTCATGAAGAACACGACTGTCATCCGGTCGTCCTTTTTCCGCGATGATTCAAGCATCCGCTTTATGTCATTGTACGGCGTATTCAGCGAGCTGCCCGCGGCATAATCCGGATCCGGGCGGCTGATCATGGTGATCACATCGGTCACTGCCTCCGTATCCTGCGTGTACGGGGCCAGGATCCATGAAAGGTTGTCAAATTTGACTACGCCGAAGGCGGCTCCCTTCAGCTCATCCATGATCGCCTGGCAGTCGCTGATGACGCCGCTCATGCGCTCTGAGCTTCCGGAATAGTCTTCTGCCCACATGCTGATGGTTCCGTCAATGGCAAACAGAACATCCACATTCTTCACTTCAACATCCATCTGTGTCTCTTCGATCACAGGCCGCAGGCAGATGACAACGACCAGCGCCGCGATCAGAAGACAGCGGACAGCCGCAAAAAACCTGGCTCCTGCGGTCCCTCTGCGGTTGACCAGGCTGTACAGCCTGATGCACACCATAATTCCTGCCAGGGCGGCCACGACCCCGGGATCAATAATCGGCTGCAGTATCATTTTCTCAGTACGACCCCCATCACGAATGTCAGTGCCAGAAACGCCGCAAGCAGTATTACATAGCGCTCGGGCGTATCGATCTGCTTTGTCAGGACGATCTCCTCAATGGATTTTGCTTCCTCAGCCTCAATGCCCTGAACGATCTGGCTGACCGGGAATGTATCGCTTGCCGCATAGAATGCGCCGCCGGTCTTCTCCACGTTTTTCATCATGTCCTGCTCAAGGCCGCTGTAATAATCGGCATCATATCCGGTCAGGTCATCTCTCTCCGGAAAGACACCATATACCCGGACATCATAGCTGCTGCACAGATCACAGGCTTCATCCAGCTCGACTGCCGGCCGGCTTTTTGCCTGCTCCCAGTTATCCGTGACCAGGATGATCGCCCTCGTGCGTTCCGCTTCCTCCAGACGGGGAAAATTGTAAAGCGCGCTTGAAAGGCCAAGGCCGATCAGAGAAGATCCTCTGTAGGAGTTGTTGATGACCGTTCCCGCCTCAAAGTAATCCATCTCCTCGATCAGCTGTTCAAAAAGATCAAGCTTTTCCTCGGGTATCTCATAGTAATAATCGTACTCGGCAAAGTTATCCATGTAGTCCTTCTGCAGCTGGAAATACCCTTTGAGGTCTTCCAGCCGCTCGATCACGAAGTCATAATCATCGGTCATGGGTACATAGAGAACAGAAGTTGTATTAAAAAAACAGATCCCGAACCGGTCTCCCTTCAGGCCTGAGACAACAGCCTCCAGATGATCCACGATGTCATAGTTGAGCTCATAGATCGAGTAGGATACATCCAGGCAGAGGAAAATGTCCCTCTTTTTAACGCCGCTGCTTGTGTTTTCCGTCCGATACGGACGGGCGCAGAGAATGAGAGCGCACACAGCCGCGCCGATCAGGGCTGCCTCCATGACAGCCGAGCAGATCCTGTAGATGAGTTCCATCCGCTTATATTCAGGAAGGTTCCTGGCAAATTCCGTGTTTGCCGCGCGCCGCCCGCCGATATACTTTGCCATCAGGCTGCGCCGCGTGTAATGGAGCCAGGCAAGAAATGCCGCGAGCAGTATAAGGCCTGCCCAGAGCACGACAGGATATTTCAGATCCATTGCTTGATCACCTTTCTCGTCTTATTCAGTGAAGCTTTGAGATCCGCTTCGGATCCGGATGAAAATTCGGGTTCATAGTATTCCAGGACCATGCCGAACACGGACGGTATCTTTGCGAATTTCAGCTCCCGGAGCGTAAGATACTGGGCCGGAACGTTCTTTACTTCGCAGGCAAAGCTGCGCAGCAGAAGGCTCATTCGCTGGAACGCCGCGCGATGGGTCATTCTCCCCTCATCCACCGCCTTCTCGATCTTATCAAGCTCCTTAAGATACCTCTCTTTCGCTTCATTGAGCGCCGCGAGGGACATGTCCCCCTCCGCTCCTTTTCCGCTGTCTATGACGGCAAGTCTGTGCCGCAGCCTCCGGTAAAGCAGGAAAAACACAGCGGAGAGAGCCAGCATCACCGCGGCTGCGCCAAGGATCCAAAGTCCGAACCGCATCGTTTCCTGAAGCTCAACCGTAAAAACCATTTCTGTACCTCTCGAACAATTCCACCGTCCTGTCAAGGATCTGGTCCTCCCTGTTCAGGATCGTCATTGTCACTCTGTATTTTTTGAAGATACCGCGCGCCGCGCTGATCACCTTCTGCTTTTCGGCCTTCTCAAGATCCGCAAGCACCGGGCTTTTTAAAAAGAACGGGCGGAAATACCGGCGGATTCCGGTGTCATATGTGTCCGGAGCGATGAGCGGCGCGTCCTCAATACAGTACACCATAAGGTCATTTTCGTAAGTGATCCTCCGGATCAGCGCCTCGTCCATGCGGGCAAGTCCGCTTACATCGGTAACCGCAAATATGATCATGCGCTTATGGATCGCGTTCAGTGTTCTCTTAAACACCTCATCAATACCCATGCCGCTCTCTTCTGTCATGTGTTTCCTGTAATCATACAGAAGGTTCTCAAGATGTTCCGGGCCGGACCGGAAATAATTGAGCTGAAGGCCTCTGGCGCAGCTGTACGCAATAGAAAAATCTGAGCCCTGCCGGTCTGCCAGGAAAGCCGTCATTCCGAAGATCATAAGGGCAAGCTCCGTCTTGGAGCTTCCGGCGGAGGTATCCGCATCCATCTTCGCTCCGCTGTCGCACACGAACAGGACATTATGCTTCTTTTCAGCCACATACCGGCGGATCAGGATCTTTCCGGAACGGGAGGATGATTTCCAGTCGATGTCATGCACGTTATCACCGAAGTCATACTCCTTCAGGTCATCAAATTCAAGGCTCCGCCCCCGGTACAGAGAACGGAACCCGCCTTCCAGTATGTTGGATGTTTTATGTTTCGTATACAGGGTCACCGCACCCCGGATCTTTGCCAGATAATCGTAATTCACTGCCGCTTCTCCCCTGTCATGGCGTCTTTACGGAGGAAACGATCGCGTCTATGATCTTCTCCACTTCAACGCCGTCCGCGATCGCCGCGTAATTCAGGCCGATCCTGTGACGCAGGATCTGATGGCTCATATCTTTAATATCTTCCGGAATGACATAGGTCCTTCCGTTCATCAGTGCCACTGCTTTCGAAATCTCCAGGAAAGCGATGGTCGCGCGCGGGCTTGCCCCAATGCGGATATAGCCTGCCAGCTCCTCGCTGATGTATTTCGCAGGATACCTGGTCGCGTTCACGATCTCGGCAATGTAGGCCTTGATCGCCTTATCCGCGTAGACCTTGCTGACGACTTCCTGCACCTTGTCCACATCCTCGATCGTCAGGACCGGAGCTGTTCTCCGGAACGCTTTCTGTTCGATCATGTTAAGGATCACAGTCTCCTCCTCCGGCGACGGATACGTGATCTTTTCCTTGATCATGAAACGGTCCGTCTGCGCTTCAGAAAGAGGATAGGTACCTTCCTGCTCTATGGGGTTCTGCGTCGCTATGACGATAAAGATATCCTGCGGCATTTTATAGGTAACACCGCCGATGGTCACCTGACGCTCCTGCATGGCTTCAAGCATGGCGCTCTGCGTTTTCGCGCTGGAACGGTTGACCTCATCCAGCAGGACGAAATTGGCAAACACCGGTCCGAAGATCGTTTCAAATTTCCCTGTCTCCTGATGATATATCTGCGTACCTATGATGTCACTGGGCAGCAGGTCCGGAGTACACTGGATCCTTGAAAAGATGCCATCCACAGCATCGGATATTGCCTTAGCTGCCGTAGTTTTCGCAAGTCCCGGAACAGACTCGATCAGGATGTGCCCATCGGCAAGAATAGCCGCGATCAGGGATTTCCTCAGTTCCTTCTGTCCCACGACTTTCTTGCTGTAATAATCCTCAAGGCAGGCGATCACATCCCTCGCGTAATCAAATTCTTCCTTGGAAATGCTGGGTCTAATCTGTTCACTGCTCATACCGGTATCTCCTTTATCACCAATATTTCTTTTATCA
>CADCOP010000078.1 GCA_902803065.1 uncultured Lachnospiraceae bacterium
AGGTGCAGGACGCGGTCGCGGATTTCCTGGGTGCGGCCCTGGTTCCAGAACTGGGTGCCGATGTAGCCGCAGGTCCGGCGGGCGACGGACATTTTGCTCTGGTCTTTGTTGCCGCAGTTCGGGCATTCCCAGATCAGTTTGCCGGTTTCGTCTTCGATGATCTTGATCTCGCCGCTGTAGCCGCAGACTTCGCAGTAGTCACTCTTTGTGTTCAGTTCTGCGTACATGATGTTGTTGTAGATGTATTTCATGACGGCCAGGACTGCCGGGATGTTGTTCTGCATGTTCGGTACTTCTACGTAGCTGATGGCTCCGCCCGGGGAGAGCTTCTGGAAATCGGCTTCGAATTTCAGCTTGCTGAAGGCGTCGATTTCTTCTGTTACGTGTACGTGGTAGCTGTTCGTGATGTAGTTTTTGTCGGTGACGCCTTTGATCATGCCGAAGCGTCTCTGCAGGCATTTCGCGAATTTGTAGGTGGTGGATTCGAGCGGCGTTCCGTATACGGAATAGCTGATGTGCTCTTTTTCCTTCCACTCTTTGCACTTGTCGTTCAGGCGCTGCATGACGGACAGGGCAAATTTCTTGCCTTCTTCTGTCGTATGGGATACGCCCAGCATGCGGACGCACATCTCATACAGGCCAGCATAGCCGAGGGAGATGGTCGAATAACCGTTGTAGAGGAGCGGATCGATCTTCTCGCCTTTGCCGAGGCGGGCCAGTGCTCCGTACTGCCACAGGATCGGTGCTACGTCTGACACGGTGCCTTTCAGGCGCTCATGACGGCAGCGCAGTGCGCGGTGACAGAGCTCAAGACGCTCGTCCAGGATCTCCCAGAAGCGGTCCATGTCTCCATCTGAGCTGCAGGCTACATCTACCAGGTTAAGTGTGACGACGCCCTGGTTGAAGCGGCCGTAGAATTTGTGGGATCCGTCCGGATTTCTCTGGCTGTCCTCAACTGTGAGGAAGGAACGGCATCCCATGCAGGTGTATACTTCGCCCTGCTTGAGTTCTTTCATGACCTTCGCGGAGATGTAATCCGGAACCATGCGCTTTGCGGTGCACTTCGCGGCGATCTCGGTCAGGTACCAGTAAGGGGATCCCTCTGTGATGTTATCCTCATCCAGTACGTAGATCAGCTTCGGGAAGGCAGGCGTGATCCACACACCTTTCTCGTTCTTGACGCCCTGCATCCTCTGCTCGAGGACTTCCTCGATGATGGTTGCGAGGTCGTCTCTGGTGCGTCCTTCCGGAACCTCGTCCAGGTACATGAACATGGTCACGAAGGGAGCCTGCCCGTTGCAGGTCATCAGAGTGATCAGCTGGTACTGGATCGTCTGGATACCGCTGCGGATCTCTTCACGCAGACGTTTCTCCGTGATCTTGCTGATGATCTCTTCGTCCATGCTCTCGCCGCATTCCTGGCGTTCTTCGATGACAGCCTTGCGAAGCTTCTGGCGGCTGATCTCAACGAAGGGAGCCAGATGTGCCAGTGAGAAGGACTGTCCGCCGTACTGGTTGCTGGCGACCTGGGCAACGATCTGTGTCGTTACATTGCAGGCTGTAAAGAAACTGTGCGGCTTTTCGATCATAGTCTGGCTGATGACCGTGCCGTTCTGAAGCATATCCTCCAGGTTGATCAGGTCGCAGTTGTGCTCCTTCTGAGCGAAATAATCCGAATCATGGAAATGGATGATGCCTTCCTCATGGGCGCGGACGATATCCTCCGGAAGAAGGATGCGGCGTGTCAGGTCCTTGCTGACTTCACCTGCCATGTAGTCGCGCTGTGTGGAGTTGATGACCGGGTTCTTGTTGGAGTTTTCCTGCTTGACTTCCTCGTTCAGCTGCTCGAGCAGGGCAAGGATCCCGTTATCTGTTGTATTTGACTTACGCGCCATTTCGCGTTTGTAGCGGTAACGCACATACTTCTGGGCGACTTCGTATCCGCGCATCTCCATAATGCCCGTCTCGACCATGTCCTGAATCTCTTCCACGCTGACAGCACGGGGCATGCTGCGCACCTTGTCGGCGATCATTTCCGCGATGGCGCTGATCTGGAATTCGTTCAGGCGGTGGATCGGCTCGACCTCACGGTTCGCCTTGAGAATGGCGTTGATGATCTTCTGAATATCAAAGGGGACTTCTTCTCCGCTCCTCTTGATAACATTTGCTTTTATTTCTACCGGCATGATTACCCTCTCCTTATCGTTTGCATATCACACATTATTAAACTAAATATAGTGATCCGTCTCGCGGAAGGCACAATATGTAGCGTAATAATGGTACACTATTTTCCCCAAAAAAGAAAGAGGGAAATACTCATTATATTTCCCTCTGATTCCTCATTTATCTTTGTGCAGTTTTAGAATTGACATTTTAAACTATCAGATAATACTGATCGATCCCCTGATACTCTCCGAACTTTACTCCCGCTTCCGGAATATTGCCCGCAAACGTGAAACCGAACTTATTGTGGAGCGCAGCGCTTGCCTCGTTTCCGCTGGTGATGACCGACACCACAAGATGTGTCCTCTCATCTTCCCTCGCCAGCTTCAGGATCTCTTCCATCAGCCGGGAGGCAACGCCCCGTCTTCTGAGATCCGGCGCTATGTACACGGACAGCTCCACCGTAGACGCGTACGCTTCCTTGGTCCGGTAGGATGAGAGCGTGGCATAGCCGGCGATGCGGCCGGAATCCTGATGCGCTGCATTGCCGGCGATGCGGCCCGTGCCCTGCTGCGCTGCATCATCTTCTATTTCGGCCACCAGCAGCGGATGGTTCTCCTTTCCGTGTCCGTCGAACCATTCCTCCCACTGCTCCATGGTCCTGGGATGGATGTCCAGCGTTGCCGTCCCGTGCAGGACTTCATAGTTGTAGATCTCCAGTAAAACGGGAATATCCGCCCGGATGCCCGGGCGGATGCGTATCGTACTCATACAACTTTCTTAAGTTCGGTGCCGTGCTCCATCAGATATTTGCGGATCGGTCCGAAACCGGTGATCTTCGTCTGACCGCCTACGATGAGGGTCGGCGCTGTGGCGATGCCATATTCCTGTGCCAGCTCTGGCTGCTCTTCCGCGAAGATCTCTTCATACTCAACGTGCATGTCATCAAGCATGCGAACTGCCAGCTCGCAGTTCGGACATGTGTGCGTTCCGAACAGAAGGATCTGGTCTGTTTCTGACTCAGACATCTGCGCGACAGTGACCTGGCTTCCGGCTGCTCCGGCGCGGCGCAGGGTGGAATGCGCAATGTCATACTCCTTGCGGTCGCGGAACTCCTGAAGCTTTCCGTCGTTCCAGTTCTGTACCGGGCGATAGTAACCGGTGATGCGGCTGTAGACCTCTGTCTTCTTTCCGCAGATCGGGCAGATGTACTGCTCGCCGGTGAGGTAGCCGTGGTCGCTGCATACGGAGTATGTGGGCGACATGGTGTAGTACGGCAGCTTGTAATTCTCAGCGATCTTGCGGACAAG
>CADCOP010000079.1 GCA_902803065.1 uncultured Lachnospiraceae bacterium
ATCATCTTTGTATGGGTGATGGGTTCCAGCTCCGCGCCGATCAGCATGCCCATGAGCTGACCGTCACCAGTCTTAGCAAACTGTTTTTTCTCAAACAGCGCAGCATCCGGACAGTAGCGGGCCACCATGGCAGCATTATTCTGATAATCTCCGGTGGCAAGAATGACTCCCTTATTGGCATGGAAACAGATACAGGAGCCGTCCTTGGAACGCCCCACGACGCCGCTCACTTTGCCGCCATCAGCAACGAGCTGAACAGCGGGAGTCTCATAGTAAAAGTCAACACCAAGCTTTTCAGCGTATTCTGCCAGCGCGGTGGTAGGCTCCAGCATACTTCCCGGGAAGAGAGTGCCGCGCAGGTAGCAGTTGCCCTCCTCATACTTATGATCAAGGGTCTCCTTTTCCATCATGTTTTCAAACCCGATCTCATTGAGATGGTCAAGGTACCAGTCCACAGCCTCGCCGGAGCGTTGTACATACACGCGGTTGAGTGCCAGATCCGTGCGGTAGTCATAAGTTGCATGGAGTTCATGCAGAAAAGCGGACATACCAGCGGGAGTGCTCATTTCGGGGATGACCGCCGCGCAGCACATTCCCTGGGCAACAGCAGCGCCGCTCTTTTGCAGAACACACACAGAGGCGCCTTCCTCAAAGGCTTTGATTGCAGCAGGCAGACCTGTAGTTCCGGCGCCAACCACGACTACATCGTAGATCTTCTCATCATCGTAGGCAGTAATCAGTTCCTTCTCTACAGCAGACTCGGCCAGCAGTGCATCGATAGAATCTCCTGTAACGGGTTCTTCTTCCTTCTCTTCAACTTCAAGACCCAGTGCCTGACGGATGCAGTTCGCTGCAGCCTCCCTGACGCCGTTGGATGTCATCGTTGCCCCAGTGACGCCGTCGATATCGGCAGACTGCTTTTCCAAAAGCTGCGCGCGCAGTGTTTCCGCATGAATCCCTCCGATATCCGGAGTCTCAGCAGACGCATCTACCTGCACGTCCGTGATTTTGGTTTCATCAAAGGTCATGGTGACAATGACCTTCTCTTTGCCTGGCGCTTCCGCACTGTAGGTGCCAGGAATGTAAAGTTTTTCACCCTCATCGGCATAAGCAGTCAGCGTAGACGGCAGCACACTCAGGACGGCAGCTGCAGCCGTACCCTTGACAGCCAGGTCCAGAAACTCTTTGCGATTCATTTCTTTCATTAATTATCCCTCCGTTTATTCGTTTTAGATTTCGTTTGACTCTACTGCCTTGATTATAACAAAGGGACTTTACACTGGTGTTTCGATTGTGCTATCTTCGTAATAAGTAAATGCTTATATGAGGTGGCCACATGAAAATACATGATCTTGAGGTTTTCTGTACCGTCGCAGAAGAAGAAAGCTTTGTAAAAGCGGCGCACCGGCTTTATATTTCCCAATCCGCGGTGACACAGCATATCAAAAAAATCGAAACGGAACTGGGGTTTCCTTTGCTGATCCGCAATAAGCATTTTGTCAAGATGACCGCGCAGGGAGAGATCTTTCACCGGGCGGCAAGGGACATCCTCCTTCGCTATCAGCAGATGCTGGATGACTGCGCCCGCGAATCAGGCTCTGAACATACGCTGCGTCTGTCCTATGTGGGGCCAAGCGGCGCGCCGTATCTCACGGATCTTCTGAAAAGATTTCATGAACTTTACCCGGAGTGCAGCATTGTGACAAGACGTCTGCGCCCGGATCATGTTGTCACCGCACTGGAAAAGAATGAAACAAATCTTATTTTTACGCCATATGATCTGATTGCAGACAGTTTTCAGTTTTTCTTTTATCCGCTTTATCTGGACAGGCATTACTGCGTAATGGATGCAGCTAATCCGCTGTCAACAGATAAAGAACTTCCATGTGAAGATCTTGCAGGAAAACATATTCTTCTCCCATCAAAAGCATTTCGTCCGGCCCACATGCAGCAGGCTATGAAAATCCTGAGCAGAGAAGAGATGCACTGTCATCTGGAAGAGGCATATAATATCGACAATGCCATACTGCAGGTATTGTCAAACAGTGACAGTATTGCCATCATACCGGGATTCGGAATTCCGGAACACCCGAGGCTTCGTATTGTCCCGCTCATGGATGGAATACGTATCCGCATGGGACTAGCCTACCGTCAGCCGTTGACCCGAATGGAAGAGGCATTCGCTATGATTGCCCGGAACGCGCAGGGGATCGGCAGGGATCAGGAATGCAGATCAGGGGCAGATGCAGATCAGGGGA
>CADCOP010000080.1 GCA_902803065.1 uncultured Lachnospiraceae bacterium
AAGGCTGCCGGAGTGATCCTGGAGGGAAAAGTAACGGAGATCCTGAAGGACATCCCAATCGAAAAACTCAGTGATGAGAAGCGCGGCTTCCGGATCAAAGCCCTGAAGGACCACGGATTTGATACGATCGAAGATATCTGCAGAGCGACCGAAACGGACATTGCCGCCGTCTATGGAATCAGCTGGACAGGGGCAAGTGAGATCAAGGCAGTCGGCCGCTCTTACGCGAAGCAGGCTGAAAAGGGAGTCCGCATACAGTTAAACGCGGATGAGAAAACGAAAGAAAACACAGAGCTGGTGCGGGCCATTTTCCTCTATCTTCGCAAAAGCGAAGAGCACAAGAGGGTCGATGACCTGTATTCCGGCCAGAAGGAAGTGATACGAAGAGGCATATCACTTCTTGGGAGCGTCGGATCCGGCGAGTTCTGGCTTATGCGAAGAAAAGGCGACCGGGCGGCGGTCCGGGCTGCCTGGAGAGAACTCAGGGAGCTGAAATTTGAAGGCTTCGGGACAGACATCATCGAAGCAGCGGAAAAGGTCTGTGAAGGAATTACCGTGACCGATGAGCAGGCCTGGGAGGATTTTGAAAAGAATTCGCCCATGTACTTTGCCGCGCTTGAGGAGATCATGCCCGGCGTCCTCGGCGGCGGTGAAGATGTTGTCGGACTCCCTGAGGAGCTCGCGAAGGATGTGGCGCAGGAGAGTTTCGCGCTCGAAGGCCTGAAATGCAGGCTGCGCCGCTATCAGGAATGGGGCGTGAAATACATCCTTCACCAGGGAAAGGTCCTCCTCGGAGATGAGATGGGACTCGGGAAGACCATCCAGGCGATCGCGGTCATGGTGGCGCTTCGGAATGCCGGAGCGACTCATTTCCTTATCGTGTGCCCGGCGAGCGTTCTGTCCAACTGGTGCAGGGAGATCCGAACTCACAGTGATCTTGAAGTGATCCAGATCTATGGAGCCGCCAGGGCAGAAGCGTATGCGCGCTGGAGAAAACAGGGCGGCGCCGCTGTCACGACCTATGAGACGACAGCGCATCTGGAACCGGGAGAGAATGAGAGGTTTTCACTGCTTGTCGTGGATGAAGCCCATTATGTGAAGAATCAGGATGCGCAGCGCTCCATGAATGTGGCAAGGCTGAGCCGTCATGCGGAGCGCCTCCTGTTCATGACAGGTACGGCGCTTGAGAACAGGGTCGATGAGATGGTCTCGCTGATCTCCTTTCTGCGGCCGGATATCGCTGAGGAGGCCAGCAAGATCACCTATCTGTCGGGAGCTCCGCAGTTCCGGGATCTTGTGGCCCCGGTCTATTACAGGAGAAGGCGCGAGGAGGTCCTCGGGGAGCTGCCGGACCTGATCGAGAAGACCGAGTGGTGCGTGCTTTCGGAGGAAGAGGAAGAAATCTATGAGGACGCAGTCCTGAGCCGGAACTTCAACCTGAGCCGCCGTGTGTCCTGGAATATTCCGGATATCAGGAAATCGGCAAAGGCAAAACGTATGCTGGAGCTGATCGAAGAGGCGGCGGAAGACGGACGGAAGGTCATTGTCTTTACCTATTACCTTGAAACGGCTAGAAAGATATGCGAGCTGCTCGGAGACCGCTGCACCCAGCCCATCAACGGCTCGGTTCCTGTTCTTCAGAGGCAGCAGATCCTTGACGATTTTGAGAAGGCTCCGGCGGGCAAGGTCCTTGTATCGCAGATTCTGGCTGGGGGGACCGGACTGAACATTCAGGCCGCCAGCGTAGTCATCATCTGCGAGCCGCAGCTGAAGCCTTCCATCGAGAACCAGGCCATCTCAAGGACATACCGCATGGGTCAGACGCGCAAGGTCCTCGTGTTCCGTCTTGTCTGCGATGATACGATCGATGAGAGGATCATGGACATGCTGCAGAACAAGCAGGACGTGTTTGACGCCTTCGCGGACAGGTCCGCATCCGCTGAAGCGGAGAAGGATGTGGAGATCGACGAAAAGACCCTCGGAATGATCATCGAAGAGGAGGTTGACCGCATAAAAGCGAAGAAAGCAACCGGCGGTTGACAGATTGCAAGGCTTAAATGGTAGAATGTAACCGGGAAAAACGATATGCTCTGACCATCAGATCGCGGAGATGAAACACTTCGCGGAGAATGGAGGAGAGAAAATGATACTGGCAGAAAAGATTACATTACTCAGAAAAAGAAACGGATGGTCGCAGGAAGAACTTGCTGAGAAAGTCGGCGTCAGCCGCCAGGCGATCTCCAAATGGGAGAGCGCGCAGTCAACGCCCGACCTGAAGAGAGTGATGATG
>CADCOP010000081.1 GCA_902803065.1 uncultured Lachnospiraceae bacterium
ATGCGTTGTATCCGAGTGAATAGCAGTAGTCAGCGTCAAAATTGGACGGGAATGCGCATCTTCCTTCGTAACCGAAGAAGTGGTGCAGCGCATTGTACTTTCCGCAGTATGTTCCGGCTGCTTTTCTCTCAGCGAGCTTAGCGCCTACCAGTGCGGAGAACAGCTTCTCTGACTCGATCAGGGATACCTGTACGTTTCCGTGCGGGTCTCTGTCGAGGAACAGCTGCTGCTGGATCGCCTGCGGAAGGATAGCAAAGACAGCCATGGATTCCTTGGTCAGGCCTTTCTCGATGAAAGCGTACTTCTCAGTCCAGCTGGGAAGCGCGTTGAATGCTTCTGCCTTGCTTCCCGCAAGCAGTTCGTTGATCTCACCGATCAGTACGGAGAACTCGGGAACAAACTCAACAACGCCTTCAGGAATGATAACTACGCCAAAGTTCATTCCTTTGGCTGCTCTCTTTTCAACAGAGTCAGCAATGTAGTCAGCGATCTCGGAAAGGGACTGCTTCTTCTCGGCAACTTCCTCGGAGATGAGGCAGATGTTCGGCTGTGTCTCAAGCGCGCACTCAAGAGCAACATGGGAAGCTGAACGGCCCATGACCTTGATGTAATGCCAGTATTTCTTGGCGGAGTTGCAGTCTCTCTCGATATTTCCGATAAGCTCGCTGTATGTCTTTGTTGCTGTATCAAAACCAAAGGAAGCTTCAATATCTTCATTCTTCAGATCGCCGTCGATCGTCTTCGGGCATCCGATGACCTGTACGCCTGTCTCATGCGCTGCCATGTACTCGGCAAGAACAGCTGCATTTGTGTTGGAATCGTCACCGCCGATGATAACGATTGCTGTGATACCGTGCTTTTTGCAGACCTCTGCGGCAACAGCGAACTGTTCCTGTGTCTCAAGTTTGGTCCTTCCGGAACCGATGATATCAAAACCGCCTGTATTTCTGTACTGATCAATATAGGCATCGTCAAAAATGATGTAATCATCATCCAGAAGTCCGCTCGGACCGCCCTTGAAGCCATAAAGGATGTTCTCCTTATCCGTTGCTTTCAGAGCGTCATACAGACCGCATACGACGTTATGTCCGCCGGGAGCCTGTCCGCCGGAAAGAATAACACCAACGACCTGTTTCTTCGGAGCGGATGTATTCTGTCCCTTCTGAAACGTGATCTCCTTTTTTCCGTATGTGTTCGGGAAAAGGGCTTTGATCTTTTCCTGATCAGCAACGCTCTCTGTCGCCTCGCCTTCCTTTACGCAGATATCAGCGATTCCATGTCTGAGCATGCCCGGAAGCTTCGGGGTATACTCGTATCTTGCTTTCTGAAGAGGTGAAATAGTCATGTTTTTTCTCCTTTTTTATGTATAGATGAATTGCGTCAATAATGCACTTATTGATATCAGAATGCAATTTTTTCAGCAAAATAAGCCGGAAGATCTTCAATTCTGATACGCTCCTGCTCCATTGTGTCGCGGTCACGGACTGTCACAGCGCCATCTGTCTCAGAATCAAAGTCATATGTAACACAGAACGGAGTACCGATCTCATCCTGTCTTCTGTAACGCTTGCCGATGTTTCCGCGGTCGTCAAATTCACAGTTATACAGTTTTGAAAGGGTATCGTATACCTTTTCAGCGCCTTCATTCAGCTTCTTTGACAGCGGAAGCACGCCGATCTTGACAGGCGCAAGCGCCGGATGGAAATGAAGGACCGTTCTCATGTCTCCGCCTTCAAGTTCTTCCTCATCATATGCAGCGCACAGGAACGCAAGTACTACGCGGTCCGCGCCGAGAGAAGGCTCAATAACATAAGGAACATATTTTTCCTTCTTCTCGTCATCATAATAGGACATATCCTGTCCGGACACGTTCTGATGCTGCGTCAGGTCATAGTCTGTACGATCAGCTATGCCCCACAGCTCACCCCAACCGAACGGGAACAGGAACTCAATGTCTGTCGTTCCCTTGCTGTAGAATGCAAGCTCTGCCGGATCATGATCGCGCAGGCGCATCTCTTCTTCTTTAATGCCGAGAGAGATAAGCCAGTCACGGCAGAAGCCTCTCCAGTACTGGAACCATTCAAGGTCTGTACCGGGCTCACAGAAGAATTCCAGCTCCATCTGCTCAAATTCACGGGTACGGAATGTAAAGTTTCCGGGAGTGATCTCATTTCGGAAAGATTTACCGATCTGGCCGATGCCGAAGGGGATCTTTTTGCGGGACGTTCTCTGTACATTCTTGAAGTTAACGAAAATACCCTGTGCTGTTTCCGGGCGAAGATATACTGTATTCTTTGCATCCTCCGTTACGCCCTGGAATGTTTTGAACATCAGGTTAAACTGGCGGATGTCAGTAAAGTTATGCTTTCCGCAGGACGGGCACGGGATCTTCTTTGTCTCAATAAAATCACGCATTTCTTCCTGTGACAGAGCATCTACCGGCTTGTCAAGCGTTTCGCCGTGCTCTTCGCAGAAATCCTCGATCAGCTTGTCCGCGCGGAATCTCTCATGGCACTCACGGCAATCCATCAGCGGGTCAGAAAATCCTCCCAGATGGCCGGAAGCGACCCACGTCTGAGGATTCATCAGGATAGCACAGTCAACACCCACATTGTACTTGTTCTCGGTAATGAATTTCTTCCACCATGCCTTTTTAACATTGTTCTTAAGTTCTACTCCGAGATTTCCGTAATCCCAGGTGTTTGCAAGACCGCCGTAGATCTCGGAACCCGGATATACGAATCCTCTGCCCTTTGCAAGCGCGACGATCTTTTCCATTGTTTTCTTCATGCTGCTGAATCCTCCTGAAACTTTTTTAAACCATCTTTAAAAATCATAGATCACGCAGATCAGTTCGTTCCCGCCATTCTCTTCTTCACCTTCCGGTGTATATACCGCTGATGACGGAAGCACAAGCCCCTCTGCCTCTGTTTCTTCCGCAGTTTCTGCAAGGGCGCCCGCGGGCCGCATAATGCGTCTGCCGGCAGGACGGGCATTCAGGCTCACATACATTATATCGCCCGGAACTTCAGCCATATACGATGCATCAACGATCAGGACAGAATACTCTTTATGCGAAAGAGGTTCTTCCGGAGCAATGGCTTTGCTGCCGGCGTTCCCCTTATCCACCTTCAGGAAATCCTCCGTAAACCGGAATCCTTCCATCTCTGCCTCCAGCATGGAACCGCTGAAGAAAGGAACCTGATTGAAGCTGCTGTAATCCTGCGATGACAGATAAGTCATTCTGACGGTAATACGGTCTTCTTCCGCAGTGAACTCATCGACTGTGACGGATCCCTCCCCGTTCTCATGATTATAGGTGTCCACAGACGACCGGATCATGTTTTCAAGTTCTGCGGGATCATAATACGGCTGACTCAGCCGGTCGACGATCGTTTCCTTCAGTGTTCCGTCTTCCTGCACCTGTATGGCAGTTTCTTCTGGCACCCAGGGTTCTTCCTGCTTCTTCTGGCAGCCGCCCAGTCCGGCAGCTGTCATGAGCACAAGAAATGCTCCGATTACTGTTTGTTTTTTCATTCTCTGCGTCCCATGCTTGCCCTGAGCCTTGACGGCGGGCCTTTCATTCTCGGCGGCAGCCTGCCGCCTGCGGCCTCGCAATGCTGCAGCTTAAGCCTCGTCAGGCAATACCATTCTGTATTATAGCGTTAATAATTCCTGTTTTCAACTGTTTTATGCAGTGTCAGTCTGTCATCGCTTCCAGTATATCCAGTGACTTGAAATGGGAATCTGTATAGCGTTTTCGGATGCCGTTCTGTACCCGCACGAGCTCGCCGAGCACCTCATCGGAGAGTGTGAAGCTGTATAGCGACCTCAGCGGCACAGTGATCATGAAGCGCAGCGCATACCGGGCCGTCTGGGAAAGAGCCGGGTCATCGGCTGTATCCTGCGGATATTCACCATTGATCACCATCAGCCTGGTTTCATAGACCAGGCGGACCAGCGGGTTCGGGAACTGCTTTGACACAAGAGCCTTCAGAGAAACATAAAGCAGATTGAGCATCTCACCGGCGTCAAGGTTCTCCCGACCGTAATAGGACGCAAACTCAAGGAAGAAGAAACCGTAGCACGCTCCCACGTAATCCTCCTTGAGAGGCGAGAAATAATCGCTGATCTCTGCATTTACCAGAGTGTAGGCTGTTCTGCCTGCAAACACGCTGAATCTGCCAAAACAGAATGGTGATGTGACAGCCAGAAAAGAACTGGTGGGTTTTCTGGCTCCCCGGGCAAAAACAGTGATCTTTCCCCGTTCTTTTGTCAGAAGGATCAGCCTCCTGTCATAATCACCGGACGGCGCCGCCAGGAGCACCATTCCGGTCAGTTCCTCCCCCTGTGTCATTGTTCCAGATCCTTTTTGTCATATCCGAAATTCTTAACAAGGTAATCACTGTCGCGCCAGTCCTTCTTGACCTTTACCCAAAGCTGCAAATTAACCTGCGCTTCCAGCATGTTTTCAATGTCTCTGCGCGCCTGGCTGCCGATCTTCCGGAGCATGCTTCCGCCCTTGCCTATAATGATGCCCTTATGGGAATCCTTTTCGCAGATGATGGTTGCTTCAATATCCCACATCTTTCCATTGTCCCGCGGTTTCATTGTATCTACAGCAACAGCCACGCCATGAGGGATCTCCTCATCAAGACACCGGAGTGCCTTTTCCCGGATGATCTCCGCGGCGATCTGTCTCTGAGGCTGATCCGTGATCGTATCCTCATCGTAGAAAGCAGGCCCGTAAGGCAGATATCTGAAGATCGCCGATATCACACTTTTTATGTTCTTCCCGCGCAGCGCGCTGACAGGTATCACCTCCGCGAACGGATAAAGCTGGCTGTATTTTTCGATCAGAGGTCCAAGCTTCTCCGGTTTCACCGTATCGATCTTATTGACGATCAGTATGACCGGAACCTTCACTTTTTCCATCTGTTTCGCAATGTTCTTCTCGTTCGTCCCTATATAATCCACCGGTTCAACAAGCCACAGGACAACATCCACTTCCTGCAGCGTACTCTTTGCTGCCGAAACCATGTATTCTCCTAGCTTATTTTTGGCCTGATGAATGCCAGGCGTATCCAGGAAGACGATCTGTCCTTCTTCACTGGTATACACAGTCTGTATCCTGTTTCTGGTCGTCTGAGGTTTGTTCGATGTAATAGCGATCTTCTGTCCGATCAGATGATTCATCAGCGTCGATTTTCCGACGTTCGGTCTTCCTATAAGCGTTACAAACCCGGATCTGAAATTATCTTTTCCCATATATCCTTCCATCCGTCAGCTGCCTGCGGCAGCGCGCATCCTGTAAACTGTTTAAAGCTGTCCTGTCACAGCAAACATGTCCCGGGCCTCCGAGATCTTTTCCTCGCCGCCGATCACGCAGATGCATTCTGAATTCAGTATCGCCTCTGCGATCGGCGCAAGCGCCCGTATATCCTCCTGCGTGGCGGAAAGCACCTGATCCCTCTCCTTCTGCAGCTGCTCCTCTGTCAGTCCGCTCATCCACGCGATCATAGAGCGAAGTCCCAGCGCAAACGGCATCATGGGCACATCCATATCGCTGACTGTTCCGATCACATACTTTGTCATATCCCTCGGATCAACCGTGAATTCGCGCAGATATGCAGGTATGCCCTCATATACCTCATTTGTCCGGCGGAGGTGCGGATCCCTGTAAGACACAAAAACCGCATCCCCGTTCCGTGAGAAGGAAGCGCTGCACCCGTAAGCGCCGCCGACCACACGCACATTCGTCCACAGGTATTCATAACTCATGATCGTCCGCAGGACCTTCAGAGCGCCTGTATACACAAGGCCCTCCCTGCAGAAGTTTCCGCCGCGGGCAACATACTGCACTTTTGCGGATGTTTTGAACCCCTCATTTCTGCGGATCAGATTACTTACAGGATACTCTCTGAGCATTGTGCCTCCGGCTTTTCCGGGAAGAGACTCTGCAAGATCAATAATGTACGGATGGATCTTTTCAAGAAGTTCCTTGTCTCCGGTAAAACCAGCGACAAAGCCGTCCGCGTTCAGGACCGTCTTCAGGACTGCTCTCAGCCTGCTGCTGATCTCCTCTTTCTTCTCCTCAAAATGTTCTTCCAGATCCCTCAGGAACCTGTAATAGGAGATGCCCCCGATCACATCGCTGAGCATCGATGAGAACGAAACGTATGACAGGCATCTTTGCGCCGCAGATGCGCTGCCTGCGGCTACCAGCTTTGTTTCAAGACGTGAGCGGAGCCTGCGGATGATCTCGATCAGCCGTTTTTCCTGTCCGAGATCTGAGCTTGACAGGATCTCCCTCACCATATCGAATGAATAACCGATCGAATCTTCCAGCGTGCGGATAGAGATGCCGAAAGCCACCCGTATCTTTTTCCCGTCCGTCACGTGCGGGTAGGTTGAAATGCCGGGAATAATGCCTCCGGTATTCATATTGATATCATTGAAAAGCTCTTTATAGGTAAAATGTTCTGTGTCCACCATCGTGAGAACACTGCGCAGCAGGGACAGATACATCATGTCTTCCAGCTGGACAGCGGATGCATCGAACAGGAGCTGAATGTAAGCAATACCATTTGTCTGATAATCATGATGAACAACAGTAACACCATCCCAGTCAAAGACTTCATTCTTCAGCGGCAGTATGTCCTTTCGAAGATCCTCCCTTGAAAGCATAGGGATCTTCTCAAGCTCTTCCTGCGTGGAAGGCGTTTCCTGAAACTTATGCAGTTCTTCCGTCTCTTCGACAAGTGCTTTAAGCTGATCCTGTGTCAGAGTACTCCGGAATGCTTCCAGCTTTTCTTCTGTTTCCTTCTCTGTCCTGGCTCCCATGCCTTTATCCGGCGCAAGAACGACCAGCGAAGCATGCGTATTGTCCAGCAGATATGTCTGAAGAAGCTGCTCGAAGTAATCCCCTTCCATCTGCTCCTTCAGAAAAGCCAGGTCGTCCAGTTCACGGAGAGGTTCAAACGGCTTCATATCGTCATAAAGCCATGTGTCAAACATATCGATGCCGTACATCAGCCCCTTCGGATAACTTCCGAAGTCTGCCTCGCGGAATTTGAATTCTTCCTGATTGATCGCAGCCCGCAGAGCCTTCCGGTCAATTCCGTCCCGGATAATATCCTTAAGGTTTTCGCGGATGATCCGTATAAAGTCATCCTCCTGCGAAGCATCAGCTCCTTTTGCGATCACTGAAAAGACCGGCTGCAGGATTCCACTGTCGTACGAACCCATTACATCTGTACCAATGCCCTCTTCCAGGAGTATCTCTTTGAGCGGGGCCCCCGGAGCCTCAAGCAAGGCATACTCCAGTATGTCAAGTGCCGCAGCCAGCCGTGTGTCGTCGCTTTTTCCCGCAACTACACTGTAGGCGAGATATGTATTCTTTTCTTCCCCCTCTTCCTGCGCGATCGGATACTTTTCATGAACGATCCGCATGCTGTCAAAGGCTGGCTGTTCAGAGATCTCCGAATGGACCTCTTTCATGCCGAAATGTGAAAGATAATGCTCGTCGATCCAGTTCAGGCGTTCCTCAAAATCCATTTTTCCATACAGATAAATGTAGGAATTCGACGGGTGATAGTAGGTTTCATGAAAGCGCAGGAACTCTTCATACGACAGATCCGGTATATGTTCCGGATCACCGCCCGATTCATGTCCGTACGTCGTATCCGGGAACAGTGAATGCTGAATCTGCCGGTCCAGGACATCATCCGCGGATGAGAACGCACCTTTCATCTCATTGTATACGACTCCGTTGAACTCTAATGGGCTGTCCTCAGAAACGGCTTCGTAATGCCATCCTTCCTGCAGAAAGATCTGCTTCCTGCTGTATATGTTCGGGTAAAAGACCGCATCCAGGTATACATGCATCAGATTGCGGAAATCCTTATCATTGCAGCTGGCCACAGGAAACATCGTCTTATCAGAATATGTCATCGCATTCAGGAAAGTGTTCATCGATCCCTTCACAAGCTCAACGAAAGGATCCTTAGCCGGGAACTCTCTGCTCCCGCACAGGACCGAATGCTCCATAATGTGCGCTACTCCGGTGCTGTTTTCAGGCGTAGTTCTGAAAGCAATGTTAAAGACTTTATTCTCGTCTTCATTTTCGATGAGCGCGACACGGGCACCGGTTCCGCGATGTCTGAGCAGGTATCCTGTTGACAGGATATCCGGGATCTCCTCTTTTTTCAGCAAGTCGTAAGCGGGCAGCAGTTTCATATCCAGCATATGTGTTTAACCTCAGTCTTCCTTACTAATCAGAATGTAATCAGTTCCGTCTGTTTCTCCCGGCCAGCAGGCAGATACCCCCGCCGGCGAATACAAGCATCAGAATAGCTGCCGCGCAATGGAAGAAAAACATGTCTGGCAGCTGAAGGATGATTGGATCCGTTGCCGGATCAAACAGCCAGTAATCATTATTAAATGCAAGTTTGTGAAAGGTGATAAAGAAACGCTGCCAGTCAACGGCAGCCAGAGCTCCCAGGATCACCGGGATGATAAGCGTCAGTACGCCAGCGATCCGAAGATATTTTCTCTTGCCTCTTTTTTTCATGATGATCACAGAGATCACTGAAGCAATGCCGCTGAGCGCGAAAGCAGCCTGGATCACATCAAATATGCGCTTTACTTCCCTGAAATGGACTGCAGCGTTCTCTGACATGGGGAGTGTCGGAAAGACAAGCTCACCCCGGAACCACAGGACATTGTAGGAAATGAGAGCATCATAATTTGCCCTGATCTGTTCCGCAGTCATGCCGGTTTCACTCTCGATCCCCAGCAATGTAATATCCAGGTAATAAAGCCATCGGAAATTCAGGACAAGTACGACCGAAGCAGTAAAAATGAAGGTCACAAGGCAAAGCGCGGAAACAATACTTCCCCCTGTCATCCTTTCCCGTTCTTTCTTTTTATACCTGCTCATCTCATCCATCCCTTCCCGCTGAACTCACAGGCATATTTTACTTGTTTCACCTGACTTAGTCAACAATGTGCTGCTTCGGATGAACCCAACAGATACTGCCCCGCAGGTACGGCTCATTCCGGATCTGATCACCCAAAAAGAAGAGCTGCCGCAAGCGGCAGCTCTTCTGAAGATCATATTCAGTTCATCCTGAACATCCGGTAATTATTCAGCACCGTACAGAGTGATGAGCTTGTTCAGATACTCATATCTCTCCTTGTTGTACTTAGCATTCTTAGCAAACAGCTTAGCTGCGCGCTCCGGATTAGCTCTCTTCAGGGAGTTGTAACGAACTTCGCCGTTGAGGAACTCGTCCAGATCTCCTGTCGGAGCCTTGGAGTCAAGAGCGAATGCCGCTTTTCCTTCTTCCTTGAGAGCCGGATTGAAGCGGAACAGATGCCAGTAACCAGCCTCAACAGCCAGCTGCTCTTCTGTCTGAGCCTTGCTCATGCCCTTCTTGATACCATGGTTGATACACGGAGCATAGCAGATAACCAGTGACGGTCCCGGATAAGCCTCAGCCTCAGCCAGAGCCTTAACTGTCTGGTTGTAATCAGCACCCATAGCGCACTGTGCAACATATACATAGCCGTAGCTCATAGCGATGGAAGCAAGGTCTTTCTTCTTAACTTCCTTACCTGCTGCCGCGAACTGCGCAACAGCACCCGGCTGTGTAGCCTTGGAGGACTGTCCGCCTGTGTTGGAGTATACCTCAGTATCGAATACGAGGATGTTGATATCCTTGCCGGAAGCAAGAACATGGTCAACACCGCCGAAGCCGATATCATAAGCCCATCCGTCACCACCGAAGATCCACTGAGACTTCTTGCCCAGGAAATCCTTGTCCTTCAGGATAGCCTTTGCTTCATCAGATCCATCAGCCTCAAGAGCCTCGATCAGCTTATCCGTTGCTGTGCCGTTCTCAGCGCCTACCGTGTAAGTAGCTACCCACTGGTCAGCTGCAGCCTTAACTGTCTCACTCTTTGCTGCAAGAGCTTCAACCTTCTCCTTCAGACCATCACGCAGAGCGTTCTGACCAAGAAGCATACCAAAACCGAACTCAGCCGCATCTTCAAACAGGGAGTTGTCCCATGCCGGGCCCTGACCCTTCTTGTTTACGGTGTACGGTGTGGACGGTGAGGAGTTACCCCAGATAGAGGAGCATCCTGTAGCATTCGCAATGTACATTCTGTCACCAAACAGCTGTGTAACAAGCTTAGCATACGGTGTCTCACCGCAGCCGCCGCATGCACCTGAGAACTCAAGCAGAGGCTGTTTGAACTGAGAGCCCTTAACGGAAGCTTCCTTGAACTTCGCGATAACGTCCGTCTTCTCCGGAAGAGTTACAGCGTAATCAAACGCAGGCTGGCAGCCCTGGTTAGCTTCCATGTTCTGCATGGAGATAGCCTTGTTGCCTTTCTTGCCCGGGCATACGTTCACGCAGGAACCGCAGCCTGTGCAGTCAAGAGCAGATACAACGATGGCGAACCTGTAATCGCTCATGCCGGTCATCGGCAGAGTCTGCATTCCTTCAGGAGCTGCAGCAGCTTCTTCAGCTGTCATAGCTACAGGACGGATGACAGCGTGCGGGCAGACATAAGAACATCTGTTACACTGGATGCAGTTCTCCGGATCCCATACCGGGATATCAACTGCGATACCGCGCTTCTCATATGCAGCCGCGCCGGACGGTGTGGAACCGTCAACATACTCTGTGAATGCGGAAACCGGAAGAGAATTACCTTCCTGTGCGCTGACCTTAGCCTGAACGTTGTTAACGAAGTCAATAACTTCCTGACGTCCTGCGGTAGCATGTGTAAGGTCAAGGCCTTCATCCTGTGCATCTGCCCAGGAAGCGGGAACCTGAATCTCAACCACCTGCTGTGCGCCGGCATCGATAGCGTCATAGTTCATCTGAACGATAGCATCGCCCTTGCGGCCGTATGTAGCCTTTGCAGCTGCCTTCATGAGCTCGATGGCGCGCTCTTCAGGAATGATGTTAGCCAGTTTGAAGAATGCAGACTGAAGGACTGTATTGATGCGTCCGCCCAGACCGATCTCCTTACCGATCTTGATACCGTCGATCACATAGAATTTGATCTTGTGATCAGCGATGAACTTCTTGACCTGTCCCGGAAGA
>CADCOP010000082.1 GCA_902803065.1 uncultured Lachnospiraceae bacterium
AGAACGCCCATCTCATTACCGGTTACCAGCTCATAGGTGCCGTCCGGACACTTCATGGCGATACCAACACGGTCAGCATCCGGATCCGTTGCCAGCATCAGGTCAGCGCCGATCTCCTTGGCAAGCTCAAGACCCTTTTCCAAAGCCGCAAAGATCTCCGGGTTCGGATATGAGCAGGTCGTGAAGTAACCGTTCGGATACTCCTGCTCCGGAACGATGGTCACATCCGTAATTCCCAGATCCTTGAGGATCCTGGTCACCGGAACAAGGCCTGTACCATTCAGCGGAGAGTAAACGAGCTTCAGGCCGGAAGTCTTTGCGAGACCCGGACGAACCTGCCTTGCCTCGATTGCTTCGTAGAGCGCTTCCTTACAGTCATCGCCAACGAATTTGATCAGGCCCTTCTCAACGCCCTCTGCAAACGACATGTATTTTGCGCCGGTCAGGACGTCTGTCTTCTGGATGGAATCGTAAACAACTGCAGCAGCGTCATCTGTCATCTGGCAGCCATCCGGGCCGTATGCCTTGTATCCGTTGTACTTGGCCGGATTGTGAGAAGCCGTGACCATGATACCAGCGTTGCATTTGTAGTAACGTGTTGCGAAGCTCAGCGCCGGAACCGGCATAAGCTCATCATATATACGGACATTGATTCCGTTGGCAGCCAGAACACCGGCAGCATCTCTGGCAAATGTCCAGCCTTTCAGACGGCTGTCATAGCTGATGGCTACTGTCTGGGTTCCGCCCTGTGTCTTTACCCAGTCAGCGACGCCCTGCGTAGCCTGGCGGACGACCCAGATATTCATGCGGTTCGTGCCTGCGCCCAGCGTGCCGCGAAGACCGGCCGTTCCGAACTGCAGCGCAACGGCGAAGCGCTCCTTGATCGCATCGTCATCACCTTCAATGTCACGAAGTTCCTTGTTCAGATCAAAATCGATCAGATCTGCCGCCAGCCAGCGTTTGTACTCATCCTGATACATAGTTCTCATTCCTTCCCTGCTCAATATTATTATACAGTTAAATACCCTTACACCAGCGGCAGCAGGCAAAAACGCATGCATGATCCCTTCGCCGCATAGTAGCAAATCCATTATAGCATGAAAACGGGCGATACTGAACACATAATCTACTGAAACTTACGCAATCTCTGATTCTCTCCCAGCACGATCAGGATATCCGTCTCACGGATCACATATCCGGGTTCCGGGAATATGATGGGTCCTTCTTCTGTCCGGACGCCGATCACACCAATGTTTCCGCCTCTGTATACCGGAAGATCCTCCATCTTCTTCCCTGCCCATTCCTCACGGACAGGTATGTCAATGATGCTGTGCTCCTCCGAGATCGTCTTGGCTTCGAAATAATTGCCGCTTGCCAGTTCATTTCCCACGCGGATCCCCATCTCCCGCTCCGGGAAGATGACCTTATCCGCGCCGACCTTCTTGAGGACTCTGCCTCCCAGCGCGTTGGTTGCCTTGACCATTACGTACGGTATGCCAAGCTCCTTGAGCTGTATGGTCACGAGGATGCTTGTCTCCAGCTCCTTGCCCATGGTCACGACCGCCCCGTCAAAATTTCTCGCGCCGATCTGCCCGAGCACCTCCGGGTCGGCAGCATCCGCGCACACCGCCTGTACCACAATGTCCGCGATCTGTTCCAGCTTCTCTTCATTTCTTTCGATCGCAAGGACCTCAACGCCCTGTCTTGAGAGCGTTTCAATGACGCTCAGGCCAAACCGTCCCACGCCAACAACGATAAACTGTTTCTTCTTCATGCTTCATCCTCCACTTTATATCAGGGGTCATCCCACGCTCACGTGCTCCTCCGGATAACCGATCAGGTTGATGTATCGTCCCGAGTTAAAGAACAGTGCCAGAGAAATAGGACCTATTCTTCCGAGGTACATGGTAAAGATAATGATCCATCTTCCCACGGTTGTCAGTCCGCCCGTAAAGTCACGGCTCAGGCCTACCGTCGCGATGGCTGATACGACTTCATACAGACAGTCCACAAAGCTGCCCGGCTGCACACTGCACAGCAGGAACAGCGAGATGAGCATTGCGCTGAAGCTGACCGCAAAGATAGCGACCGCGCGGCGCACAGTGTTTCCGCTGACTCTTCTCGAAAAAAGCTCTGTCTCGTTCCTCTCGCGCAGGATCGATATCACTGTGCACAGAAGGATGACGATGGTCGTCGTCTTTATACCGCCTGCCGTACCGGAGGGCGATCCTCCGATGAACATGAGGACGCAGCACAGCATGGCCGTCGCCTTCCGCAGTCCTGCCTGAGATACCGCGGCAAAGCCTGCGGTCCTGGTCGTCACGGACTGGAACAGAGATGCCAGGATCTTTCCGGAGAGCGGCAGATAGCCGATCGTATGCACATTGTCATATTCGAGGATAAAGATCAGGACCGCGCCGCCGGCGATCAGAACAAGCGTTGAGCTCAGAACGATCTTCACATAGAGCGGAAGGTGACGTATGCTGCTTATGATCCTCTGATGAAGCGGGATTCCGGATCCCCTGCCTTCATGTATCTTGCCGGCCTCCGCCTGTATGGTCCACCATACAGGGAACCCTATGCCGGCTGCGATGATCAGGCACATCGTGGTCACATTGACCAGGAAATTCCCGGTGTAATCCATGAGGCTGTTCTCACCCAGAAGGTCCATGCCCGCGTTGCAGAAGGCGGATACGGAGAGGAAAATGCTTTTCCAGATCCCTCTTGCTCCGTACTCCGGCACAAAAACGATCATATACAGCAGGGCACCGATCCCTTCCGCGATCAGCGTTCCCTTAATGATCCGCCGGACCATGACGATCAGGCCTCCGATCTTATCCAGGTTGTAGGCATCCCTGATCAGCATGCGGTCCTTCAGGCTGATCCGCCTGTTCAGAAGCAGCATGAAGACCGTGGTGAACGTCACGATGCCGAGACCTCCCATCTGGATCAGAAGCAGGATGATGATCTGGCCGAAGGGCGACCATGTGCTGATCAGGGGCTTTGTCAGCAGGCCTGTCACGCAAACGGCAGACATTGCCGTAAACATCGTGTCTGTAAATGATACGTATACTCCCGGTCTCTTCGCCAGAGGCAGCAAAAGCAGCGCTGTACCGCACAGCGCTGCTATCATAAAACCCAGAGCAATGATTCTTGTGGTTATGAATTTTCTGCGTTTTTTCATCGACTGCCCCCTGTTCTTCAGCAGCTCTTTCGTACAACGCCGTATCTGTAAACAGAAAGGACGAGCCCTGTTTCCACCGACAGCATCAGGATGGATGAGCCTCCCTCCGAGATGAACGGGAGCGAAACGCCCGTGTTCGGAATGGCATTGCACGTGACCGCAATATGAAGAAGGATCTGCATGCTGAAATGTACAAATATACCGGAGCAGAGGATCTTTCCGAATTTCTCCCTGCAGGATACCGCTATGCTCAGGATGTTGATCAGGAAATACACATACAGCGCGACGACCAGAAGACCGCCGAAGATCCCCAGCTCCTCAATGATCACGGCAAAGATCAGATCGTTCCTGACCTCAGGAAGATTGAACTTCACGACGCCCTGACCGAGTCCCTTGCCGAACCATCCGCCCGAAGCAATGGCACGCAGTCCGAGGATGATCTGGTATCCGTATTTATCCTTGTACTTCTCAGGTGAGAGAAACGCGGCGATCCTTCGGACCTGATACGGGAGTTCTTCCAGTTCCTCCGGGCTCGGAAGGTGATGCCTGAAATAGTAAAGCGCAGCCAGAATGACAGCAACGAAAGCTGCAAGAAGCAGCACATGCTCCAGCGTCTTATCCGTAAACAGGAACGTAAGCGTGAATGTAATGCCAACCAGAATAATGGCCGAGGACAGGTTCGATGAGATCACCAGCGCCAGAACCCCCAGAAATCCGCTCAGCCCCCAGATCAGGCCGATGGACCTGTAAGCAAACTTATCGGATCTGTCCAGGTACTTCTTTATGACGTTTGCCAGAAAAATGATGAGCAGCAGCTTAACCGGCTCAATGATCTGTATGGAAACACCACCAATATAGATCCATCTGCTGGCTCCGTGTGACGTTGAGGCCAGCGGCGAATAAAGAAGAAGGAAGCACACGATCGCAAGTGCGTAATACAGCCACTGAAACCGGTTGAGCAGCCGGTAGTCAATAAACTGGGTAACAAACATGATCAGCACGCCGGCAACGGCATAGACCGCATGCTTGACCGCGCTGCTGTTCGTTCCCGTGCTTGCCTGCATAACGATTCCGAACGCAAATATATAAACGACCGTTATGAAGATCAGGTAAATGATCTGTCGTTTTGATTCATCCCTGATATGGACGATATTTTTGAACATACTGTTTCCCCTCAGATGCGCATTTACACCTGTATATTATAACAATGGAAATGCGCGCAGGCAACACCGCAATGGTCCTTACGGCATCCCCAGGCAGCTTACATCATGAATAGTACCTCCGCTGTTAATCTTCGAGGACACACTCCAGCTTCGTCTTCTGCGTCTTCATTCCCATGGCCCTGTAAAACGCCATGGCTCCGTCATTTCCTTCCCATACATGAAGCGTGACGTTGTGGCATCCCAGCTGCGCAGCGTAATCCTTAACATACTCAAAAAGACGCGTTGCCACATGCTGCCCGCGGTACTTTTCATCTACGCAGAGATCGTCAATATAAAGCTCAAGGATTGGCGTCTGGATATTGTCCCCGCTGTGATTGATGATCCATGTAAACATGTATCCCCGGATGCAGCCATCCTCCTCGAGGACGAATACCGGACGGCTGTCATCCGCAAAGAGCTGCAGCAGCTCCTCTCCGGTGTACTTGGTTCCGATGTTAAACAGATCCGGCCGGATGATGTGATGCACCATATTGACCTGCTCCAGCAGTTCAAGTACCCGGCTGATATCCTGCTCCTGCGCTCTTCTGATCATGTTGTGTTACCTGCCTTTCAATAAAACTAAATCCGAGCCTTCCTGGATCATTTTCCGCTCTTGCGGATCCTCTCCCAGGTTTTTTCCGCTTCTTCAACGATCTGTCCGAATCTCTCCAGCGATCTCTCCAGCGGCGCGGAGCCTGTAAGATCCACTCCGGCGTGGGCGAGCTCATCCAGCGGATACGCGCTGCCGCCCATGGAAAGGAATTCCAGATACCTCTTCACAGCCGGCTCTCCTTCGCTGCGGATCATCTCTGAGATGGCAACGGATGAACAGTAGCTGGTCGCGTATTTGTATACATAGAACGGGCGGTAGAAATGCGGGATCCTTGCCCACTCGTACTGTACTTCGTCATCAATTACAAGGTCCTCTCCGAAATAATCGCTGATCAGTCCTCTGTAGACCTTGCAGAGCGCTTCCGGCGTCAGAGCCTCGCCCCGTTCCGCCATGGCGTGCGCTTCACGCTCAAATTCCGCAAACATGGTCTGTCTGTAAACCGTTCCCTTGAAGCCTTCCATATATTCGTTCAGATAGGAAAGCCTCTCATGGTCATCTTCCGCGTTCGCAAGCAGTTTTTCCACAAGCAGGTTCTCATTCACCGTCGATGCCACTTCCGCGACGAACAGGGTATAACCGGCATACTGCGGCGGCTGTGTCCGGTTCGAGTGCCATGTGTGCATGGAATGACCCATCTCATGGGCTATGGTGGAAACGCTGTCCAGGGTTCCAGTGAAGTTGGTCAGAATATAGGGAACCGAATCATAGGTTCCGGCTGAATAAGCTCCGCCGCTCTTTCCCTTGTTCGGATATACGTCGATCCAGCGGTCCCTGAATGCCTGGCGGACAACCTCTCCATACTCTTCTCCAAGAGGACGGACGGCAGAAAGGACCATCTCCTGAGCCTGCTCATATGTGTACTTCTTATCGCTGCCCGCAACGAGCGGAGTATACACATCATAATAATGCAGCTCATCCACGCCGAGGATCTCCTTGCGGAGACGGACATAGCGATGCATGGCCGGCATAAATTTACGGACAGCCCCGATCAGATTGTCGTACACTTCCACCGGTACGCGCTCTCCTGCCATGGCCATATGCCTGGAGGACTCATAATGCCTCGCGGCCGCCTGGGCAGCCGCGTATTTGACAGCTCCCGAATAGGTCGAAGCAAACGTGTTAATGTGCCCCTTATAGCCGGCGTAATAGTTTTCAAACGCGCTTTTACGGAGCGTCCTGTCAGCAGAATTCTGCAGAAGAATGAAGTTCGAGCCTGTCAGCTCATGCTCTTTTCCTTCCGAATCCACTGCCGGAGCAAATGTCATGTCTGCATCCTGCAGATTGTCCGCGGTGCGCGCCGGGCAGGCAAACACCTCACCGAAACCGGCAAGAAGAGTCTCCGCCTCAGCGGAAAGAGTGTGGGGCTTATCCAGCAGGATCTGTTCCATCAGGTAGCGGAACGGAGCCATGCACTCAGCCTCCGTGATCTCCTTCAGAGTCTCCTCCGGCAGAGAGAGCATTTCCGGCTGGGCGAAAGCAGTTGCGCTGGATGCCTCCACGTATTTACCGTACGCCCTCACGTACATGCTCTGCGCGCTGGTGTCCCTCGTGTCCTCGCTTCGGCGGAGGGACGCATAGCTGAACACATTGTCCAGCGTTCTCTCCAGCTGCGTTGAAGCCTCAAAATACGCCAGGACGCTTTCCGCGTCCGTAAGCTTTCCGGCAAAAGAAGCGGCTCTGGCAATCACCGGATCAAGCGCGGCAAAGGCCTTTTCCCACTCCTCATCACTTGCGTACATCTTTGTAAGATCCCACATAAACGCAGGATCCATATCCTTTCTTTCCTTCAGAAGTTCAGACATAAAATGCTCCTTTCCTGCTTTTTCTTATTCAGACATCTGTAAAACATTAAAAGCCGCATGATTACGATATTCTCATTGATCGGTTGCCCTTTTCCCGCGCAAGTTAGGTTCTGCCGTTTTTCACAGGAACCAGGCAATACCGAAAAAAAATGCTCAGAAATCCCATGCATAAGGCATTTCTGAGCTTCTCTGAAACAGGGGACGAGAGAATCGAACTCCCACCAAAGGTTTTGGAGACCCCTATCATACCATTTGACCAGTCCCCTGTGTGAAATGAACTCACTCGAATTTTATACCACAGTTGCGCATTCATTGTCAACAGCTTTTTTATGATATCGCCCGGTGTCCATGAACGCCAAGGCTGCGCTTGCGCGGGCGATATCATATGTCATCGCCGGGTCTCCATGAACGCCAAGGCTGCGCCCGCGCATGCTTCTTATTCTCCTGTCAGCACGCTGTACAGTTCCCTGACTGTTCTGACGCCGATCACCTGGATCCCTTCCGGTCTGCCGGCTGTTTTCAGGCAGCTTGCGGGCATGATGACTCTTTCAAACCCCAGCTTCCTTGCTTCCTGCAGACGGACTTTTGCCTGGCTGACGGAGCGCACTTCGCCGCTCAGGCCGACCTCGCCGAACACGATCGTTTTTTCGTCGATCACGATATCCCTGAAGCTTGATATGAGCGCCGCCACGATCCCCAGGTCGACGGCAGGTTCCCGCAGACGTATGCCTCCAGCTATATTGACGTACGCGTCGCAGGATGAAAGGTGCAGCCCCAGCCGTTTTTCAAGCACCGCGAGCAGAAGATTGACGCGGTTCAGGTCTGCTCCGTCCGCGGTACGCCTCGGATACGCCAGGCTGCTGTGGCACACGAGCGCCTGTATCTCAATCAGGATCGGACGGCTTCCTTCCATGGAACAGGCGACCACAGAGCCGGATGCATCTTCCGGTTTGCCTTCGAGCATGTATTCGGAGGGATTCGCGACCTCTTTCAGCCCCTCTCCTGTCATCTCAAATACACCGATCTCATTCGTCGACCCGAAACGGTTCTTCACGGCACGAAGGATCCGGTACGACGCGTACCGGTCTCCCTCAAAATAGAGGACCGTGTCCACCATGTGCTCCAGCACGCGGGGTCCTGCCACGACCCCTTCCTTCGTCACATGTCCGACGATAAAGACCGTAATGCCAGTTCCCTTTGCAATCTGCATGAGAACGCCTGTCGTCTCCCGCACCTGCGATACGCTGCCGGGCGCTGAGGTGACATCTTCATTATACATAGTCTGGATCGAATCAATGATCACGACGGATGGCTTTGATAACTCGATCGCCTCGCGGATCGTGTCCAGGTTCGTCTCGCACAGGAGCAGCAGCTCATCCGTGAATTCTCCCATGCGGTCCGCGCGCATGCGGATCTGCTGGAGGGATTCCTCTCCTGATACATACAGTATCTTTTCGCCGCGCGCTGCTATATTTCTGCACACCTGCAGAAGAAGCGTCGACTTTCCTATGCCCGGGTCGCCTCCGACCAGGACCAGGGAGCCGGCAACGATACCTCCGCCAAGCACGCGGTCAAGTTCTGCCAGGCCTGTCGAGCTGCGCTCTGTCTGCTGCGTGCTGATACTTTTTAATGCCTGCGGCCTGGCGCTTCCGGCTGTGCTGCGCGTGCTCTTCGAGCTCCGGCCAGCCCTGCTCACTTCCACCGGCTCCTCAGCGAAGGTGTTCCATGCATGACACGCAGGGCACTGCCCCATCCACTTTGCCGATTCAAAACCGCATTCCTGGCAGAAAAATACGCTTGTTTTTCCTTTTGCCATCTGTCCTCCCACACTCTGTCCGCGAGGTACCGGCACTCCGC
>CADCOP010000083.1 GCA_902803065.1 uncultured Lachnospiraceae bacterium
CAGAAAATCGTACAGGCAGATCCAGATATATGCCTGGTACAGGTTATCCCTTGTCTCCTCCGAGATCACTTCCGAGGAAGTCACCTCATCGGAAAAAGAGTATACGGTAACCGTTCTTTTCTCCCCAAACAGTTCATTACTGCCCGAATATTCAACGAGCGAATTCGTTTCATCCGAGCACAGGCTGTTCCGGAAGATGTTCAGGGCAAGGTCAATGTTCTCCTGAGTCATCTCCGAAAGATCCTGGTGAAGCAGAAGACCAGCCGCTGCCGTAAATGACGAGAGCGCTGTCTCCAGCGTTACATTTCCATCCGCGCCGGAAGGCTGATCCGAAAATTCAGCTTCGTCACCGTCATCAAACATACCGTCATCAAACATACCGTCATCAGATGATCCATCAGGATCCGCATCCGATCCTGAAAAAGGATCCGAAGTCCCATCATCCGTAAACAGATCGTTATCTTCATCGCCGGGGGCAAGAAGTTCTCCGGAATAACCCGCACTGCCGCTCTCTTCCGGGATGATCACCGAATCTCCCTGTGCCTGTGCCGCATCTTCCCCGCCAGCCGGTTCCTCAAGCTCCGCCGACTGTGTCCTGGAATCGCCGGAAGATGCCTGCACGTAACCTTCCGGAAGTCCGCCGCCGTTGAGTGTGGCCAGATCCTTCTCCTGCCTCTGCAGGGTCAGTTCAAGCATCCTCTCCTTCAGCTGTTCCATTTCAAGCTTCAGTTCAGGAAGCGTAGTGTCATACGCAAGGAGAGGATCTCCTGGTCTGACGCTGTCGCCCTCGGTCACAAAGACCTCGGTCAGAGCATAGTCTGAATTCAGTTCGACGGTCTGCGAATCCCTCGATATGACCGAGCCGTAGATCGTCGAAGAATCATAGCTGTCTGCCCAGAACGACTCATTTACGCTCTCTACCGGAACAACACTGATGATCTTCGCGGATTTTTCAGAATAATATTTCAGCCCCGCCCAGGCAAGCGCGCCAGTAAGCGCAGTCGCGCAGACGATGATCAGAGCTGTTTTCCATTTCATTCGTTCTCAGTCCTTTCAGCTTCTTTCAGTGATCTCTCCGTCAAAAATATCCACGATTCTTCTCGCGTACGCGGCGATCTCAGGCGCGTGCGTGATCATGATGATCGTTACCCCGCCCCGGTTAAGCTGCTCAAACAGGCGCATGAGCTGAATGCTGGACTTTGAATCCAGCGCTCCTGTCGGTTCATCAGCCAGAAGTATTTTAGGGTGGTTGACCATTGCCCTGGCGATCGCCACCCTCTGTTTCTGTCCGCCGGAAAGCTGCGTTGGTTTAAACAGAAGCCGGTCCCCCAGGCCTACCATGCAGAGCGCTTCCTTGGCCCTCTGAATCCTCTCGCTCTTCTTCACTCCCGCGTATACGAGCGGAAGAGCCACATTATCCAGCGCCGTCTGTTTGGAAAGAAGCTGGAAGTTCTGAAACACGAAGCCAAGGTTGTTGAGCCGTATATCCGCCATCTCCCTGTCATTTCTCCCCAGAACGCTCTGTCCGTTCAGCTCATATATCCCGGATGTCGGCCTGTCCAAACAGCCGATAATATTCATAAGTGTGGATTTTCCCGATCCCGAAGGGCCCATGATCGCAACATACTCGCCTTCCTCAATGTGAAGCGTCACATTTTTCAGGGCGGGCACGACCAGCCTTCCCGTCACGTAATCCTTGTTGATATGTTCCAAGCGAAGAAGCATGCCTCTTCCTCCTCTGCTACGTCACAATGCCCTGCTCTCAGATGAGCGCCCGCTCCGCTTTGATCTCAGCCCTGCTCGTCTCCGTCCAGGACCACGTCCCCATCCATAATGAAGTCATCCGCGGCCATATCCGCATCACCATCAAACACATCCCCGTCAAACGCTTCCCCGTCAAATGCGTCCATGGAAAACTCATCGTCACCGAAGGCTTCGTCATCGTTCCATTCAAACTCATCATCAGAATAGGCAGCCGGATCCTCTGCGGCTTCATTGTAAACGACGGGAAGCCCTTCCTTCAGGAATTCCGAAGGCACGATAATGTAATCCTCCTCCGTCAGTCCTTCCGTCACGGACCAGGTCATCATCTCATCATCATATTCGCCGAGAGTGACCGCACGCTTTTCAAGAGTATTGCTCTTCGAAGCTGCCCAGATCCATGCCCCGCCGTCATCCTGAGTGAAGTAATAATCCGGGATCCATATACCTTCTTTTGCGCTTTCCTGTCCGACATCCGGCTCCATGTATACATGCTGTCCGAGGATCAATTCGCTTGAATCTTCCAGCTGTATGTAAAACGGATAATTCGTCGAAGATATATTGCTGTCTCCGGACTGACCATAGGAATTATTGCTGTTGTTGGAAGAACCGTCCTGTGTCCGGATCTCCTCCACGTTTCCCTTCCAGTACTTTCCCTCCTCAACACGGGAGTATACGATCATGGAATCTCCGACCGAGATGTTCCCCATCTGCTGCTCATTCAGCGTTCCCTTGACCCGGAAATCTCCATTCGCCATGATCGTCATATAGGCATCCGAGGACCCATCCGATGAATACGACGAAGAGGAAGATGTCTGTGAATTGATCGTACGCACGGTTCCGTCGATCTCACTGGTGACCTCCGCCGAAGCTATTTTTTCCTTCAGCTGCGAGATCTCCAGTTCCTTGCTCTTGATATCATACTCGGTCGTCTTGATATCATTTTCTTTCTGAAGTATCTGCGTTTCAATTTCCAGCCTGTCGGCTTCCGCCGTCGTCCTGGAAAGCTGCTTCTTATATTCCTCGATCGTTTTTGTATCTGTCTCTATGTTGTTCTTATCCCGTTCAACGTCGATCTCATCCTGAGCTATCTTCTGCTCGCTCTCGGTCGTATCATATTTAAACAGCGGATCGCCCTGCTTTACTTCATCTCCAACCTTCACATAGGTCTTTTCGATCTTTGTATCACCATCGAGCTTAACATCCCACGTATCCTGAGGTTCCACTACGCCGGCGTAGCGTTCGACCTGGCCGCTTCCGGTCCCGATCCCGGCGATGACTGTCACGGGATCCACATACACGGCGTCTTCGCTGACAGATGATACTCTTCCGCCTCCGATCTTTCCTTTATATATAAGCTGATAATATGTCCCTGCTCCTGCTCCCGCGGCGATCAGGCAGGAAAGCACGACCGCTATTACTCTCTTCATGCAGATAACTCCTTCTGTTATGCCTGTTTTGGGCTTTTACTGAGATATAGTACCATCCGGTTTTTGAAAAGTACAGAAAGATTTTCTGAAGTCTTTGTGAAAAGTTGCTGCTCATGATGCAGGCGGTATCAGGCAGCTGATAATTCGTAATTTTTCGATGTTTTATCCTTAAAATTTGACATACGTTTCCTTTTCATATAAAATGTGCTGAGGGGGAGGAAAGGAATCGATATGATAGTTTTCGCAGCATATTTTATCATCATAAATATCTGCGGTCTTGCAGTTATTGGCATCGATAAGTATCGAGCTTCCAGGAAAAAGCGTCGGATACCTGAGCGCGCGCTCCTGACAGCCGGCTTTCTTGGCGGCAGTCTCGGTATATGGATCGGCATGCGTCTATTCCGGCACAAAACACACAAGCCGCGCTTTTACATCGGAATTCCTGTCATGCTCCTGCTCCAGGCTGTTCTCTGTATCCTGATCTTCACCCATATCAGAGAGTCCTACGGACGGCCTTCTGCCGTTGTTTCGAGGCAGCTGCAGTCCATGAAAGACCCCTCGGACGATATGATCCGGAGTTTTGCTTCGGATGCTTTCCCATCCGTTCTCATATCTGACGGTGATGTGGATGAATCAGCACAGGAAGCCATTCGCCTTTTCTTCCGGAATTACGATTATTCCATATTATCTGAAAAGATCGATGCCGATAAAAGCAGTGCTTTTGTCACCGCAGATATCACAAATATCGATACACATCAGCTGGCAAACGATCTGTGCACCGAGCTGACAAAAAGATCCGCTCACATTTCCCCGGAAGGAACCAGTCCTCTTTCTCTGCATGACTATTTTGACATGCTCCGCTCAGCTCTTGAAACACATTCGTACGAGCTCAGGACAACAACTGCAGAATTTCATCTTTCACGATCTGAAGACGGCTGGAGAATCATCTCAGACGATGAGCTGCAGAATTCTCTTGTAAGCGGCTTCAACACATGGATCAACGACCCCTATCTGCTGAATCCCGATGATGTACTCTCCATCTACCTCGATGAATTTGCGTCTCTCACGCCTGATGAATGGCTCTGGTACCTGGATACGGATGATATATTCGCGACGTACAGCGCCAATTACGCGGCAGAACTCGACCGGCTGTACACCGAAAGGATCGCCGGCTGCTTCAGCTATCAGATCAATGGCTGCCGTGTCAACGGCGACACTGCCAAGACAGATGTCAGTATTACAAGCGTCGATATGCGAAGTGTGCTTCGTCTTTACAGAAGCAAGCTGCTTGCCTATGCGGAATCCTCAGAATCGATCACAGATGACGATGCCGCCCTGTCCGACGCAAAAGCAGTTTACCTGATGGAGGCACTCCGCGAAACGGATGCGGTATCGACCCAGAAGATCACTGTTATGATGATCAATGACGGAAAGACATGGCAGCCGCAGATCTCTTCCGATCTGGCAAACGCTTTCCTCGGAAATATCCAGGGCGGCCTGGAGGTCTTTAACAGCAGTGATGCAGAGAACTGAATGAACAGAACTGAATAAACAGAACTGAATGAACAGAACTGAATGAACAGAACTGAATGAACAGATCCCGGAACAGATTGCATTCCTGCGATGTTCCGGGATCATTTTTTCTGCATATGTCTTTTTGATATACCTGTTTACATATTCACGTATATCTTTCCGGCCTATTCATTTTCAGAACTGCCGCGGACGATCAGTCCAAGCTCGTCCAGCTGTTTCTGTGCCACCGGCGCGGGTGCCTGCGTCATCATGCAGGAAGAATCCTTGACCTTCGGGAACGCGATCACGTCGCGGATCGTGTCAAGTCCGAGCATGAGCATTACGACACGGTCGAGGCCGTAGGCAAGTCCTGCGTGAGGCGGAACTCCGTATTTGAATGACTCCAGCAGGAAGCTGAACTGCTCCTGCGCCTGTTCCTTTGTAAATCCGAGGCACTCGAACATCTTCTCCTGAATATCATTCTGATGGATACGGACACTTCCGCCGCCGATCTCGCATCCATTCAGAACGATATCGTATGCTTTGGCGCGTACCCTTCCCGGATCACTGTCAATATACTGAAGATCCTCCTCCATCGGCATGGTGAAGGGATGATGCATTGCCGTCCATCTGTTTTCTTCTTCGCTCCACTCAAGCAGCGGGAACTCCACGACCCAGAGGAACTCAAATTTAGAAGGATCGATCATATCCAGCCGTTTTGCGAGTTCGCAGCGCAGCGCGCCGAGAGTCTCACACACGAGCTTGTTCTTAGCGTCCGCGGCAAACAGGAGCAGATCGCCTTTCTCTGCCTTCATGGCATCAGCAAGCTTTTTAAGCTCCTCTTCGCTCATGAATTTGGAGAAAGAACATTTAAAGGATCCATCCTCATGCACCGCAAGGTAAGCAAGACCTTTCAGACCGTATCCCCTGACAAAATCAACCAGTGAATCGATCTTCTTTCTCGGCATGCCTGCCTGGCCTTTAACATTGATGCCTCTTACGCTTCCGCCCGCGCTGACTGCATCGGCAAATACTGAGAAACCGCATCCGCGGACAACGTCCGATACGTTCGTCAGCTCCATGCCGAAGCGCAGATCCGGCTTATCCGAACCGAAGCGTTCCATTGCCTCAGCCCAGGTCATGCGGCGGAACGGAACCTGAAGGTCTATGTTCAGGATCTCTTTCCAGAGATACTTCAGAAGTCTTTCATTGACATCAATGACATCATCCACGTCAACGAATGAAAGCTCCATGTCCATCTGCATGAATTCAGGCTGTCTGTCGGCGCGCAGGTCTTCATCACGGAAGCATTTGGCGATCTGGAAATATCTGTCATAACCTGCGACCATAAGGATCTGCTTGAACAGCTGCGGGGACTGGGGAAGGGCGAAGAAGCTGCCCGGATATACGCGGCTGGGAACAAGATAGTCCCTTGCTCCCTCCGGAGTGCTCTTGCCAAGTACAGGTGTCTCGATCTCAAGGAAACCTTCGGAAGCCATAAAGCTGCGGGCAAGTCCCGCGACGCGGCTCTTTACCATCAGGTTTCTCTGGATGTCCGGACGGCGCAGGTCAAGGTACCTGTACTTAAGGCGCAGTTCTTCCCTTGTCTGGCTGTTCTCCTCGATCGGGAACGGAGGCGTTTCAGACTCTGAAAGGATGCGCAGTGAAAACGCGCGGACTTCCATAGCTCCTGTCGCAAGTTTTTCATTGACGGCTCCTGATCTTTTTTCAACACGTCCTGTGACCGCCAGCACGAACTCGCTCCGGATCAGTCCTGCCTTCTCGAATCCTTCGGATCCTATATCATTCTCATCAAAAACAATCTGCATGATTCCGGACCTGTCACGCAGATCCACAAAAATCATTCCGCCCAGATTCCTTCTCTTCTGGACCCAGCCCATAAGCGTAACCGTACTGCCGATATCCGCCGGTGTTACCTCCGCGCATCTGTGCGTACGCTTTAAGCCCTGCATTGTCTCAGCCATTCTCATTCCTCCATGTTCCTTTAAAACTGTATCCTTTTCTTCCGGTCGATCATTTCATCGATCCGGTCGATATAGCTGCGTATATCTTTCACATTCTCCACGCGCTCGATTCTGTCGCTTGCATAAACAAGCTTCGTTGAAGCGCCCGCGCCAAGTGCAAGTATACTCTGAACTTCTTCCATAATCAAGATATTATAAAGACAAGCCTTGCCTTCTTTCGCATACCCGACATTTTCAAAATTGCCGGCCATATTCTTCTGCCTGTAGAGGTAGTATGGTCTCAGTCCGCTCTTTCTGCAGCTCTGCGCTGTCATATCCATGATCTGAGCACTGTTCCGGAATGATATCTCCCTGTATACATCCTTCATCAGGTTCAGCCTGGTTGCCCGCTTGAGCGCCAGTGAATGAACTGTAATGCTGTCCGGATCCATCTTTTCAAGCACATCCATCGTGTGCCTGACCTCATCGGGTCCTTCGCCGGGAAGGCCGATGATCAGATCCATATTGATATTGTCAAATCCCATCTCCCTGGCGAGGTAAAATGCCTGCATTGTATCTTCAACCGTATGACGCCTTCCGATGATATCCAGCGTCTGCTGATTCATCGTCTGCGGGTTGACAGATATTCTTCCGATCCCGTGATCTCTGAGCACGCTGAGCTTGTCAGCGGTAATGCTGTCAGGCCGGCCTGCCTCCACCGTAAATTCCTTCAGATGGGAAAGATCGAAATCTGATTCAATTTTCGAAAGAAGTCGATCCATCTGCGCGGGGCTGAGGGTCGTAGGTGTGCCGCCGCCTATGTAGATCGTGTCAAGCTCCTTTTCCCTGAAAAGGTGTGCGGAAGCGTCCATTTCCCGGAAGAGAGCATCCAGGTACTCATCCACCCTGTCCTCCCAGAGCCGGATGGGACTTGAACTGAACGAACAGTACAGACATATGGATGGACAGAACGGAATACCTATATACAGGCTGTATCCGTTTCTGTAGTTCAGATCCTTCAGAAGCCTTCTTTCCCTGGCAGCGATATCAGCTGCAAGCGAAGCCTTTTCGCTGCTTACCAGGTAAGTCTTCCGCATATACTCAGCTGCTGCTTCTTCACTCTCTCCGGCATCCAGAAGTGCCATCGGGATCTTGGTCGGTCGGATCCCTGTCAGGTTTCCCCAGGGAAGACCGTGACCGGTATGATCACAAAGAAGCCCGTACAAAAGCTGTTTGAGGGCATTTTTTGTTTCTTTTCGATCTTTCCCGATATCAATCTCAGTTATTCCTTCGCGGATCGTATTCCCGTCAGGATCGGAAAAACGAATACGTATCGATTTCTGTTCATAAAAAACCGAGATCTTCAGTTCGACAGTCCCGGCATCGCAGTCTGCAATGCTTACATCCTTCTCAGCGAAAAACGCCTTCACGAGGGAATGGATATCGTACTCAAAATCCCGTTTGTTCAGTTCAATCCAGATCATCTGTTTCCTCTTGGCAGGCGCGCTGAACGCGCCGCGTATTTTTCCCAGCTGCCCGTTTCAGAAAAACGGGTTATTAACCTTCTCATACCCGATCGTTGAAAAACCTCCGTGTCCGGGAAGGACTTTTGTATCATCCGGAAGACAGAAAAGCCTGTTTTTCACTGAAGAAATGAGCTCTTCCATACTGCCTCCGGGAAAATCCGTTCTGCCGGCAGACCCAGCGAACAGGGTATCTCCCGCAAAGAGCAGGCCCCCTTCTTTCACATAAAAACAGCACCCTCCGGGCGTATGCCCCGGAGTCGCGATCACTTCAAACTGTATACCGGCGCAGACAATGGTCTCTGTGTCATGCAGCCACACATCTGCTTCGATCCGCATGGAAGAGGAAAACTGCGATGAAAGATTCATGCGTTCGGAAGAAAGCACTTCCTTTTCCGCCTCAAGCGCGTAAACGGGGCACCCGCAGCCAAGCCGCAGATCTTCCACCGCGCCAATATGATCAAAATGACCGTGTGTCAGAAGGACAGCGCAGACAGACGCATTCTGCTGTGTGACCGTACGCAGGATTCTTTCCGCCTGCGCGCCGGGATCAATGACAACTGCTTCTCCGGTATCCGGATTAACCATGATATAACAGTTTGTACCCAGCATACCTACGGTCAGACAGGCTGTCCTGATTCTGGATTCCTCATTCATATCTGTCACCTGTGCCCGCAGGGGCAGTGTGTTATGCAGCTCAGCCGCTGCGTCTCTCAATATCGATCACACTGTCCACCTGACGGATCTTCTCAACGATATACGCGAGTTCTTCCTTGCCGCTTACCTGAAACTCAAGAACGATCGTAGCCAGTCCCTGTTTGTTCGTGCGGCTGTTGACAGAACTCATATCGATCTTTCTCTCTGTAAAGATTCTGGAGATGTCAACAAGAAGTCCGGTCCGGTTCGTCGCGAAAATACGTATCTCAACGACGTACTGGCCCTTCTGGCTTCCGTCAGGCTCCTGCCATTCAGCTTCAATGAGCCGTCCTCTCTCACTCTCCTGCAGATTAACGATATTGACGCAATCCGTTCTGTGAATGGAAACGCCTCGTCCTCTTGTAACAAATCCAACGATCTTATCGCCCGGAACAGGGCTGCAGCATTTGGAAAAACGGACTGCGACATCATCCAGCCCCCTGACAATAATACCGCTGTGGGTCCGTACCTGGCGGGACTGTTCTTTCTCTGTCTTTTTCTGGGTATCTTCTATGATCTGCTCGTCCGTGACCTCTTTTTTATGATCACGCAGATAGCCTTCCAGAAGCTTATTGACGATCTGCCCTTCCTTGAGTCCTCCGTGACCAATGGCTGCCAGGATGGATTCCCAGTCGCGGAAACCGTACTTGGCCAGTACTCCTTCAATATACTCCGGCTTAAGAAGATCAGGCAGATAGATGCCTTTGGACTTGCAGTAAGCCTGGACGAGCTCGCGGCCTCTCTCAATGTTTTCTTCCTTCAGTTCCTGCTTGAACCACTGATTGATCTTATTCCTGGCCTGCGTGCTCTTGACGATCTTGAGCCAGTCCCGGCTCGGCCCCTTCGACGTCGGAGATGTAATGATCTCAATACGGTCACCGTTCTGAATAATATAATCGATCGGGACCAGTTTTCCGTTTACCCGCGCGCCAACCATACGATTTCCGACAGCGCTGTGGATGCTGTAGGCGAAATCGATAGTTGTCGATCCGGCCGGGAGGTTCTTCACATCGCCTGCGGGAGTAAAACAGTATACGCTCTCGCTGAACAGGTCAAGATCGCTCTTAAGCAGGTCCAGAAACTCATGATTGTCCGATTCATCCTGCTGCCACTCAAGGATCTGCCTGAGCCATGTCAGCTTTTCCTCTTCTCTGTCGGACCTGGTTTTCTTTCCGTCAGAGGCTTCCTTATATTTCCAGTGAGCGGCGATACCATATTCAGCCACCCTGTGCATCTGCGCTGTCCGGATCTGAATCTCGAAAGGAGTCCCGTTCGGACCGATCAGCGTCGTATGCAGCGACTGATACATGTTCTGTTTCGGCATCGCGATATAATCCTTGAAACGTCCCGGAATGGGTTTATACATTTCATGGATCACGCCGAGCGCCGCGTAGCAGTCCTTTACCGTATCAACAATGATGCGGACCGCGAAAAGATCATATATCTGATCCAGCGTTTTATGCTGGTTGACCATCTTTTTATAGATGCTGAAAAAGTGTTTCGCGCGTCCGTAGATATTTGCCTTGATCCCGGCAGCCTCCACATGTCTGCGCACATCCTCAACAATACCGATCACAAAGGTCTCCCTCTGTTCCTTTTTCAGCGCGATCTTCTCCACAAGATCATAATACACTTCCGGTTCAAGATATTTCAGGCACAGGTCATCAAGTTCGACCTTGATCTTGGAAATACCGAGACGCTGCGCTATAGGCGCGTAGATGTCCATCGTCTCCCTGGCCTTTTCGATTCTTTTCTTTTCCGGCATGTACTGGAGAGTCCGCATATTATGAAGGCGGTCAGCCAGTTTGATGATGATCACACGGATATCCTTTGCCATGGCAAGGAACATTTTCCGCAGGTTTTCAGCCTGTACTTCCACCTTATCCGCGTCATAGCTCAGCTGTCCGAGTTTTGTGACGCCATTGACCAGCAGTTCAACCTCCGCTCCGAACTGTGCCCGGAGCTCTTCGCTGGTCATGACCGTATCTTCAACAACATCATGAAGAAGACCCGCGGCAAGCGTTTCCTTATCCATCTCCAGTTCAGCCAGAATGATGGCTACGCACAGCGGATGGATAATATACGGCTCACCGGATTTTCTCTTCTGGTCCCCATGGGCCTTATACGCAGTCGCATATGCTCTCTCGATCATCGACAGATCATCGGACGGGTGGTATTTCGCAACGCTCCGGAGCAGTTCCTGATAGAGATCATCCGGACTGGTAAAATCCTTCATGGAACGCATGCTGTCTTCCGAGGCTTCTTCAATTGTAATGTTTTTTAAAACGTCTTCCATCAGCACGCCTTCCTTCCTGTTATGCAGTCTGCCCCTTCACAAAAAAACAGTTTTCTGCCTTCGCGCAGCAGTCATTCCTTGTAAGCAACTGCGACCGCGCACATGTGCGCGATCGCAGTTGAAAGCTTCTTATTTTCCCTCATAGCAGAGAACGGACTCTACATCCACGTCATAACCGGACAGGCGTTTTCTTCCGTTCAGCCCGGCAAGTTCAATAAGGAACACAGTCCGGACCACCTTCCCGCCAAGGGCCTCGACCATCTTGATCGCCGCTTCGATCGTACCGCCTGTAGCAATCAGGTCATCAATGATAACGACCCTCTGCCCCGGCTTGATGGAGTCTTTATGCATCTCAACGGTTGCTGAACCATACTCCAGATCATATGTCTGTGATATGGTCTCGCAGGGAAGTTTCCCCTTTTTCCGTACAAGAACAAACGGTTTATGAAGGTTGTATGCAACCGGCATTCCGAAAATAAATCCGCGCGACTCTGTTCCGATGACCACATCGAAATC
>CADCOP010000084.1 GCA_902803065.1 uncultured Lachnospiraceae bacterium
ACAGGACCGGGTGAAAACTCATCGTATGGGTAATAAAACCCGCGCCAGTCAAAATAGTCCTCCAGATCATACGCAAAGAAGATCATGGGCCGTTCCATCAATGAGTACTCAAATATCAGAGAAGAATAATCCGAAATGCAGATGTCACTGACCATCAGGAGATCTTCAATATTCATGGTGGAAGTCACATCCATCGAGAACGTCCCGTTCAGCTCTTCCGGAATCTCCGGAAGCTCCCTGATGTATGGATGGTGCTTGCTGATCAGAACATATTCATCGGAAAACGCTTCAGCAAAAGCCCGAACGTCCAGCTGATCCGGTGCCTGTGCCTTTGAAACGCGCCCGCGGAAGGTCGGCGCGTAGAGGATCACCTTTTTCCCTCTGGCCGCCGGGAATACCTCGTACAGCTTCTCAAACGCTTTTTTCTTCCGCTCCTCATCATAGAAAACATCTGTCCGGCTCACGCCGATCGGCACGATGGTCTCCTTTTTATCCTCCAGATCCATTGCCTCAGCATACGCCCAGATCACCTCCGGGCTGCTGACCGTGACCCAGCTTAAATTCGCGTAGTTCGGATGTCTGTGCAGCGTCTTCTCATCTGCGCCGAATATCTTTTCGGCAGTGCTCATGCCCCATTTTTTAAAGGCCCCGCATGCATGCCACACCTGCATGACCTTCGTTTCCGGCCGCAGATCCACGCAGCTGATGACTTCGTTGGGCTCATTTACAAACACATACCGGGCATCCGCCATATCAGCCAGGAAGCGCCGGCACCTGCGCAGATATTCTCTGCGCCTCGCAAACCCGTTGGCCAGGTTATGAAAATGCAGGTCGAAATCTGTATTCTTTTTCAGTTCTCCCCAGAGAAGCCGGTAATTATCAGATAAAGTGTCCGAACGATATTCGACGAACAGGACCTTATTCTCATTGATCGGGGCATCCTTCCGTTTATCATAAAAAGCAGGAAGAATCCTGCCGAGAAGCAGGTCACGGTACCTTGCGCCGATAAAATACCGGATCCGCCGGATCACATGCAGCCTGTACAAAGACCAGTAGATCGGACGTATGAATGATTTCTCCCAGATTTTACGAAGCAGTGACATGTCTTTCTCCTAATAAATAAAAGCCATTGTGTCCAGGTTTCCGATATGACTCCTCCGTCAGTTCCGTTTTCAGGAACGCCTCGGCGTTCTTGCCGCGACGCGCACGGTGCGCAGGCACATTCCACTGTGCGCGTCTTCAATGAAGTATGAACATATCACCAGATCATAACCGTCTTTCCCATCATCTTATGGATATCCATCTCAAAGGCTGTCGTGATATCCTTCATGCTTCGGATCGGGACCACGCCTCCGACCATCTTTTCAAGATAGGCCACCACATCCGGCCGCTCCTCGTACAGGCGGACAATGCCTTCGAAGTCCTCCCTGCCGCTGCGGCTCGTGCCAAGGATCCGGAGTCCTTTCTCCAGGACCATCCTGGTGTAGATCGGCACCGGTTCTTCCGACACGCCCAGGATCCCGATCGTTCCCTCCGGAGCTATGTGATCGATGATCTGGTTGATGACAGGTCCCGAAGCTCCGCCGCCCACGCATTCAAAGCCATGGTCAATGATCAGGTCTTCCGGAATCGCGCTGACCAGATAGGTATCATCCGCAAACGAAAAATCACTCAGTTTGCTTTCAGATACGCCGAACACACAGATCCTGCTCTCCGGGAACCGGGCACGGAGCAGAAGGGATGTGAAATAACCCATGTTTCCGTCGCCCCACACGCCTATAACATCCCGCTTTTCGTGTGCCGTCCGGTCAAACCGGCTGATCGCGTGGTAACACACCGAAACCATTTCCGTGAACGCCGCTACCAGATCATTGTTGATCGTTTCAGGAACACGGACAAGCCTGTCTGCGCGGGTCTGCACATATTCCTGCATGAATCCGTCGATCGTGCTGCCGCGGAACAGGCTGGACCGCAGATAATTCTCCGCAATGACAGGGCTTTCTTCTACCGGAATATTCGGTATCATGACGACCTGCTCGCCCTGCGCGAATGTTCCCGTCGGGTCATAGATAACACGGCCGATTCCTTCGTGGATCAGCGCCATGGGAAGCTTTTTGCGGAGTACTTCCTCTGAACGCTTTCCCTGATAATACCGCTGGTCGGCGTTGCAGATGGACAGATGCGTCGGACGAACCAGGATCTGCTCGTGATCCAGCGTAATATCCCGGAACGTGATCTCGAACTGCCTCGGACGGACCAGCTGATATACTGTATTTAACATAAACTGCTCCTTACTGTTCTTCCGGTTTATTCTTCAAGACCCAGAAGGGTTTTCGCTACGACCAGATCATATGGATACGTGATCTTAATATTAAACTCTTCTCCCTGTACCAGATGTACATGCTCGCCTTTGAGCACCAGAATCTTGCAGGCATCCGTAAGGACAGCCTTTTCCTCCTCTGTCAGCGCCCCGTAGATCTCCTTCAGGCGTTTCGCGCGAAATGACTGCGGCGTCTGTCCCTGATACATGAATTTGCGATTCGGGATATCTGTGATCCTGGTGTTATCCAGGCTCTCTACGATCGTATCCGTTGCCGGGATGACTGTATCGCAGGCACCGTACTGTTTCGCTGCCTCAATATTCTCATCCAGAATGCGGTGCGTGACGAACGGCCGCACCGAATCATGGGTCACGATGATCGTCTCATCATCCAGATTGCCCTGTTCCTCAATATACCGGATCGCGTTCATGATCGTCTCGTTCCTGGTCGAACCGCCGGCCAGCACGACGATCTTCTCATGCAGAGGAATCATCTTGCGAACGATATCTCTTGTATAGCTGACCCAGGCCTGCGGCGCAAGGACCAGGACCTTCTCAAAGCCGGGATGGACCACGAACTTTTCGATCGTATGAATGATCACGGGCTTATCGCCCAGCTCCAGAAACTGCTTCGGTTTTTCCGCGTTTCCCATGCGGGAACCTATGCCGCCCGCAAGAACGACACCATATACTTTTTCCATATTATCTGCAATCCTCTTTTAATGTGTTATATTACATGATCTGTTTCTATCCTAACACATTCATCGTAAACTGAAAAGGATATCTCCCTGAGATACCCTTCCCCGCTTTTCCTGAATTATTTTCTTGTAAAAACAAGCAGCTTGCTGAACACGTAATTGAGTGCCAGTACAATGAACTGAATCACTAATTTTCCTATGTAATCATTGATATGAAGTACATCCGCCATCAGCCATACGCCGCCCACTTCGATGACCATCGTTGAGAGCCTGGCAGACACAAACTTTACAAATTCAGGAAATCGTTCCCTGAAGTTTTGCGCTTTTGACTCAAACACAAACCTTGAGTTTGTAAAATACGCAAACACGATCGCCGTTGCTACGGATATCGTGTTCGCAACGTTGATGTTCATGTGAAAGACAAGCCGCAGAAAGTAATAAACGCTTAAGTTTACCAGCGTTGCAAGCCCTCCGAAAAAGATGTACCGCAGCACATGATTGTTGTAGCACTTGAAAAACATCTTCCTGATCCAGGCAAACATTCTGTATCCTGTCACCTCACACTTTCTTCGATATTATGTACCGCGGGCGCCCCTGCACTTCCTGGTAGATACGCGCAATATAGTAGCCGATCATTCCCAGGCTGATCATGATCAGGCTTCCGATGATCAGGATCAGGAGGATGACGGTCGTGAAACCTTCCACAGCTTTACCCGCAAAGTACCGCACCAGTGTCTGGATCCCCATGACCACCGCCAGAAGGAATGTAATAATGCCTGCCGCAGTAACGACCTGCATAGGCGCTGTCGAATAACCGACAATGTTCGAGACCGCATACCGGATCAGGGATCTGGTGTTCCACTTGGATTCTCCAGCTTCACGCTCCTGCACATCGAATGCAACGCTTGTCGTTTTAAAGCCGATCCATGAAGACTGGGCACGGAAAAAAGCATTGCGTTCGGGCATTTCAAGAATAGCATTGACTGCCTTCCGGTCAAGCAGCTTGAAATCAGATGCATGGGTCATATCGATTTTTGTGGCAGAAGACATGATCTTATAGAAAGAACCCGCGCTCACTGCGTGCAGGAAGCTTTCCTTC
>CADCOP010000085.1 GCA_902803065.1 uncultured Lachnospiraceae bacterium
CAGCTATTCTCTGTATGTTTCCGGGGAAACAGAAGTGCGGCGGGGAATAGTCCGCAGCATGATGGCGGAGATTGTGGACACAGGGCGCGTATTGGGGGCATTCCCTCGAGAACCGCGGGAGCAGTACCGCATGTTCGTGGAAGGAAAGATATCCCACGCGGAACAGGAGATGCTGATCATGAAAGATATGAAGGAGAACGAGTTATGGCTACCATGGTAAGGAGCATGGCGCTGGAAGGAATAGAAGGATTTCCGGTAGAGATAGAGGCGGCAACGATCAGAGGGCAGCAGCAGATGATCTCCATCATCGGCCTGGGGGACCAGGCTGTAAAGGAAGCCGGTGAGAGGATCCAGGCAGCCATAACCAGTTACGGCTATGACCTGCCCAAGGACAAGACACTGATCAGCCTCGCACCGGGCAACCGCCGGAAGAGGGGATCCCACTATGACCTGGGGATGACGCTGGCGCTTCTCGCCGAGACAGACCAGATCGCAGCGAGGGATATTGAGAAATATGTATTCATAGGAGAACTGTCCCTTGATGGGAGGATACGCCCCTGCACGGGCGTCCTCTCCATGATCACGGCAGCAAGGCAGTGCGGGATCACGAAGGCTGTTGTACCTGCAGCGAACCTGAAGGAGGCACAGAAGATCAGCGGGATAGAAGCTTTTGGCCTGTATACGCTGGAAGATGCCGTACGTCTGCTGGAAGGAAGAGGGATAAGCGCCGGGATCACCGAACAGGGGGAAAAGAAGGCCGGACCACGCCGTGACATCCCTGATTTTTCGGAAGTGAAAGGCCAGAGGGACCTTCTTGACGCGGTGATCCTTGCGGCGGCAGGCGGCCACAACCTCCTCATGATCGGCGAGCCGGGCTGCGGAAAAAGCATGATCGCGGCCAGGATCCCAGGGATCCTGCCGGAGATGACAGAGGAGGAAGCACTGGAAGTCACGAAGATCCAGAGTATAGCGGGAAACCTGAAGCCCGGCGAAGGGCTTGTCAGGACCAGGCCCTTCCGCGCGCCGCACCACAATGTGTCACTGAACGCCCTGATCGGCGGGGGGACCTACGCACAGCCCGGGGAGGTATCCCTTGCCCACGGCGGGATCCTGTTCCTGGATGAACTGGCGGAATTCTCCAGGAGCACGCTCGATGCGCTGCGGCAGCCGCTGGAGAACAAAGAAGTCACGATCTCACGTGTGAACGGCAACCATACTTATCCGGCGGGATTCATGTTCGTCGCTGCGATGAACCCCTGTCCCTGCGGCTATTATCCGGGTTCAAGGTGCAGGTGCTCGGACTATGAGGTGATCCACTACCGTTCCAAAGTCTCAGGGCCGATCATGGAACGCGTGGATATCCAGAAGTGGGTCCGGAAGGTGGACTATTTTGATTTGAGCGGTAAAGAGGCCGACTATACGTCCGCACAGATGCGGCAGCTTGTGGAGCGGGCGAGGAAGATCCAGGAAGAGCGGTTCAGGGACGAGGAGGGCGTGTACTGCAATGCGCAGATGTCGGTGGCCCATATTCAGAAATACTGCGCATTGGATGAAGAGTGCACCGGGATCCTGAAAGAACAGTGCGAAAAGTACGGATACAGCGCAAGGGTCATCCACAAACTGCTGCGCATGGCAAGGACCGCAGCCGATGTGCGGGGAAGCAGGCAGATCGGGAAAGAAGACATTATCAAAGCCCTGGGGTGCCGGGAACTGGACAAGAGCAACAGCAAGATGTACACGGTATAGGGCCAAATAACAGTTATCTGGAATAAATTATGGGGGACAGAATATATGGAACATGATGACTTATTAATATATTACCTGTGGCTGACAGGGATCAGGGGGATCGGCCCTGTGACTCAGCATGCGCTTCTGAAAGAATTCAAGACTCCGGAGGCGGTTTACCATGCGTCGGAAGCGGAGCTTCTCAGAGCAGGTATGACTGAGAACCGCATAAGGCTCATCCTGGAGTCCAGGGATCTGGACGGAGCCAGACAAATACTCGAACAGTGCAGGAAATTGGGGATCTTCCTTATGACGGATCAGGACGAGATCTATATCAAAAAACTGAGACAAAACGCAGACCTGCCTATTCTTATGTACGGCAGGGGAAAGCCGGAACTGTTCAGCCCGGACGCGGATCTGGGGATCGACTTCAGCCGGAAGTGGCAGCCTTTCGGGCCTGACTATGTACCTACAGAACTTGACTGGTGGTGGAAAGATGAACCCCTCATCAACTGTCCTGACAGAAGGATCGCTGTCGTCGGGGCAAGGCGCTGTACGAGAGAAGACAAAGAGAAGTGTATTGCGCGTGTAAAGCGCTGCGGGGAAGACAATCCGGGCGCTATCATCATCAGCGGCGGCGCCAAAGGCGTAGACGGATACGCCCACACCGCGGCGATCAAGAACGGCCTGAGGACGATCGCCTTTGTCGGTACCGGTCCTGACCTGTGCTACCCCAGTGAACACAGAGAACTCTTCGAACGGATCAGTGAACACGGGATGATCCTTTCAGAATATCC
>CADCOP010000086.1 GCA_902803065.1 uncultured Lachnospiraceae bacterium
ATACATGTTCATATAACAAAAGAAACGGAGGAGAATATGCATAAGGGATTAAAAGCAATACTGAAGGGGCTTATTACTGTTTCCGCAGCCGTCATGCTCCTGGCCGCGCCGTCTTTTGCTGAGAGCGAGGAAATGTGTACCAGTTTTCTGACAGGCGAGCAGGTTCCGGTTTCTGTGGGCCGTAAGCGCCCGATCGCTGTCATGTTCAACAACATCTATGATGCTGTTCCGCAGTACGGTATCTCAAAGAGCGGCATCATACTGGAAGCTGAGGTGGAAGGCCTGATCACCCGCATCATGGGAATCATTGAAGACTACAAAGACTGCGGCCGGATCGGCAGTGTCCGCAGCGCCCGCAATTACTACTATTATTTCGCAAGAGAGTTCCAGGCGATCTATATGCATTTCGGCGAAGCAGCGTACGCGCTTCCGCTTCTGCACCTTGATTCCACGGTCGAACTCAGCGGACTTACCGATTACGGTGACATTGTCTATTACCGTTCGGACGACAGAGTTTCACCGCACAATGTATTTACAAATTATGACATGATCCAGGCAGGCATCGAGCATACCGGCATTGATACCTCGATACCTGAGGGCATCACAAGGTATTACCTGTTCGCTCAGGATGAGCCGACCATGCTTGAGGACGGAGTGACTGCGAATGTCGTTCTTCCCGGATATTCATACAACCATGCGAGGTTCCAGTACAATCCGGAAGACGGACTGTATTACAGATCACAGTACGGTGATGCTCAGATCGACGGAGATACAGGCGAACAGCTTACCTGCAAGAATATCATCCTGCAGTACTGCGATTCGCAGCCGTTCGATGAAAACGGGTATCTCTGGACGGACGTGATCAACGGCGGAACCGGCAAGTTCATCACGAACGGAAAGGCTATCGATATTACATGGAGCAAGCCTTACAAGCAGGGCGAAACGACCTTCATCACGGATATCGTTACCCCGAACGTCACGGTTCCCATGTATACCGGCGATTTCTGTACGACCACCTATTATGATCTGGACGGAAATGAGATCGTATTCAATCCCGGACAGACCTGGGTCTGCCTGATCCGCAACAGCGCGGCAGATAAGGTCCTGATCACGGATGATTTTAATGTTTCCAGTGACGCGACAGATTACTGATCGCGCAGAGCATAAGGGGATAATCATTTGAAAAAGCGAAAGAACAGCCCGGTAGACAACAATTTCATAGTGCAGGGATCGATTCTTACAATCGCGTCTATCATTGCAAGAGTCATCGGCCTGATCTACAGGGTCCCTCTGACGAATATTCTCGGTGACAGCGGCAACAGCTTTTATTCCACTGCCAATGAGATCTACTCCCTGATTCTCATGATCTCAGCATTTTCCCTGCCTCTGGCGCTTTCAAGGCTCATGTCAGAAAGGATCGAGAGGGGAGAGTACAGAAACGCGAACAAGCTGTTTATGTGCGCAATGCGTCTTGCGGTGGTCGCAGGCGGCGCCATGGCCCTCCTGACCTACGCCTTTGCCGGCCTCATCACCAAATATGTCATGAACTTTGAATACGCGAAATACGGTCTTCGGGTCATTGCTCCGGCTATTCTGGTATTTGCCATTACGGGTACGTTCAGGGGCTTCTTCCAGGGCTTCGGGAACATGCGCCCGACAGCTGCCTCCCAGGTCATTGAGCAGATCGTCAACGCGATCCTGTCTGTGGTCTGCGCAGGTCTTCTTTTCAGCTACGGCGAGAGCCTTGTAGCTGCCGGCGGAGACAAGCTTCTTGCTCCTGCCTGGGGCGCCGCAGGCGGTAATTTCGGAACGGTAGGTTCCGTCACGATCGCCATGCTCTTCATGATGGTCATGTATACACTGAACCGCCGGACCTTTAACCGCCAGATCGCCGCAGATGAGACCGGCAGGACGGAAAGCTCACTGGTTCTCTACAAGCTGCTTCTCGCCACGATCGGCCCGATCATCTTGAGCACGGTGATCTATAATATCAGCACGATCGTAGACCAGGGTATTTTCAACTATGTCCTTAAGCACCAGGGCTATACGGAAGAGCAGTATTCGATCATCTGGGGCATCTATGTGGGAAAATTCCGCGTTCTCATGAATGTCGTACTTTCCCTTGCGTCCTCGCTCGGACCTGCCATCGTTCCCAGCCTGACAGCAACGATCAGCCGGAAGGACCGGAAGGAAGCGCAGGGCAAAGTCGGCCTTGCGATCCGGTTTACGATGATCTTCTCCATCCCCTGTGCTTTCGGCCTGGCTGCGCTTGGCGGACCGATCACCGAGATGCTGTTCCATCCGGAAACAGGAGTTCCGCTCGCTTCCGGCATGATGCAGGCGGGAACGCTGATGATCATTCTGTACGCGCTCTCAACTGTCAGCACATCCATACTGCAGGGAATGGGAAAAGAGAAGATCCCGGTCGTTCACTGTACGGCGGCCATGATCATCCATGTGATAGCCGTCTATGTGATGCTCAGGTACTTTATGCAGAACATCTACGCAGTGATCTACGGGAATATTATCTTCGCGCTTATTGTCAGCATCCTGAACGGAATCACCATCGCAAGGATCCTCCGGTACCGGCAGGAGGTGCTCCGCACATTCCTGATCCCGACCGTATCCTCTGTGATCATGGCTTTCGGCACATACGGCGTATACCGTCTCATGCACAATATTTTCGGCATCACCGTTTCAACTGTCATAGCCATCATATTCGGCGTTGCGATCTACTTTACGGCAATGGTTGCTCTTCGCGGAGTGACTTCGGATGAGGTCCTTATGCTGCCGAAAGGCAGACTGATCCTGCGGCTGATTAACCGCATGGGTTTCCGCATCTGATCAGGTATTTTCAGCCGGGCCGCCGGACACTACGATGTACCGGCGGCCTGTGCAGATGTATTCAGAGGAAAAAGATGAAAAGTATACATGATAGAGATGACTTCAGAGCGTCCCTGAAGGACCGTAAGAGGATCGTTGTCAAAATAGGCACATCCTCCCTTACGCATCCGGAAACGGGCGCTCTTAATCTGATTAAGCTTGAGAAACTTGTACGTGAGCTGTGCGATCTGCAGAATGCCGGGCGGGACGTTATCCTGGTCTCCTCCGGGGCGATCGCTGTCGGCCGGCAGGCAGTCCATATTGACCACCGTCCGCGCAAGATACAGGAAAAACAGGCCTGCGCTGCCATAGGCCAGGCGCAGCTGATGATGATCTATCAGAAGCTTTTCCAGGAGTATGGCCATATTTCCGCGCAGATCCTTCTGACCAAGGATACGATCGATGAAGATCTGAGCAGATACAATGCTGTCAATACATTTGAAGAACTTCTTTCCATGGGAGTGATCCCTGTCGTCAATGAAAACGATACGATATCAACCTATGAGATCCAGTTTGGTGATAACGACAGCCTGTCCGCGAGGGTGGCGGCACTGGTCAGAGCGGATCTTCTGATACTTCTGTCTGATATCGACGGGCTGTATACAGATGATCCCCGCAGAAATGAAAATGCTTCATTTATCCCGATCGTACGGAATCTTTCTGAAGTCATGCATATGGGCAAGGGAAGTGACAGCGACGTGGGGACCGGAGGAATGGAAACGAAGCTGCACGCGGCTCAGATCGCTGGTAATGCCGGCGTTGACATGATCATTGCGAATGGCGATGATTTCAGCAATATTCACAGAATCATGCGGGGCGATGAGACAGGGACGCTGTTCGTCGCTTCGGGAAACAGACTATAAGAGGTAATAATGTCAGATAATAACAGCATCTACACGGATACATTCTCAGATTCCGGGATCCCTGTGGAGGAGCCGCAGCGGCAGCAGTTCTTCATGCAGAAAGCGCGGAAGATCGCAGAAGAGAAGGCCAGGGAACTTGGCCGGCCTCTCCGGGCGATGGTCAAAACATACGGCTGCCAGATGAATGAGCGTGACTCTGAGAAACTCAGGGGAATTCTGGACCAGATCGGCTATGAGCTCTGCCAGGATGAGGACTCGGATCTCGTACTGTATAACACCTGTACGGTTCGTGAAAACGCGAATCTTAAAGTCTACGGAAGGCTCGGATATCTGGGCGGACTGAAGAAAAAGAATCCGCATATGATCATTGCGCTCTGCGGATGCATGATGCAGGAACCCGAGGTCGTGGAAAAGATCAGAACATCCTACCGTTTTGTCGACCTTGTCTTCGGAACCCACAATATTTACAAGTTTGCTGAGCTTCTCTCCGTAGCCATGATCAGCGACCGGATGATCATTGACATCTGGAAAGACACGGATAAGATCGTGGAAGATCTTCCCGCCAAACGCACCTATTCATTTAAGTCAGGCGTCAACATCATGTTTGGCTGCAATAATTTCTGTACATACTGTATCGTGCCGTATGTGCGCGGGAGAGAGAGGAGCCGGACGCCGGAAGCGATCATCTGCGAGATGGAACGCCTCGCGGCAGACGGTGTGGTCGAGGTCATGCTTCTGGGCCAGAACGTGAATTCCTACGGAAAAGACCTGGAAAAGCCGGTCAGCTTTGCTTCACTCCTGCGCATGGCCGAAAATGTCAGCGGCATACAGAGGATCCGCTTCATGACGCCGCATCCGAAGGACCTGTCCGACGAGCTGATCGAAGTCATGAAAACATCCCATAAGATCTGCCCCCACATGCATCTTCCGCTGCAGTCGGGCAGCAGCCGGCTCCTGAAAAAAATGAACCGCCATTACACAAAGGAAGGCTATCTGGCTCTCTGCGAAAAACTCAGGGCGGCGATGCCGGATATTTCCCTGACGACCGATATTATCGTCGGTTTCCCCGGAGAGACAGAGGAAGATTTTCAGGATACGCTCGATGTCGTCAGGCAGGTCCGCTATGACAGCGCGTTTACTTTTATCTACTCAAAGCGGACCGGGACACCGGCGGCCGCCTGGGACGATCAGATTCCGGAGGACGTGGTCAAGGACAGATTCGACAGGCTCCTTGCTCTCGTTCAGGAGACCGGCCGCGAGCGAAGCGCGCGCTTTCTGGGAAAACGCATGGGCGTTCTTGCTGAACATGTCAACGAACAGGATCCTTCTCTGATCACGGGAAGGCTTGACAACAATCTTGTCGTTCATTTTCCGGGGGATGCGTCCATGATCGGAAAGATCATTGATGTGACGCTGACCGAATGCAAGGGCTTTTATTATTTCGGTGAAGTATAACTGAAGCGAAAGACGAGGTAAACATTGGCAGAATATACTCCGATGATGAAGAAATACCTGGAGACGAAGGAGCAGTATAAGGACTGCATTCTTTTCTATCGCCTGGGTGATTTTTATGAGATGTTTTTTGATGACGCGAAGATCGCGTCCCGGGAGCTGGAGCTGACGCTTACGGGAAAGGACTGTGGCATGAGCGAGCGCGCTCCGATGTGCGGAGTACCGTATCATGCTGTGGACACCTATCTGAATAAGCTTGTTTCAAAAGGATACAAGGTCGCCATCTGTGAACAGGTCGAAGATCCGAAGCTGGCAAAAGGTCTCGTAAAAAGAGAGGTCGTCCGGATCGTGACCCCGGGAACGAACCTGGATACGCAGGCACTGGATGCTTCGAAAAATAATTATCTGATGTCCGTGATCTGCATGGCGGATCATTTCGGCATATCTGTTGCGGATATCACAACAGGAGCCTTCTTCGTGACTGAGGTCGAAAATCTGCGCAGGCTCATGGATGAGATCGCCCGGTACGAACCGGCAGAGATCATCTGCAACCAGGCTTTTGAAGTCTGCGGCGCTGATCTCGAGGACCTTCGGGGCAGGCTCGGTATCTGCCTGTTTACGCTGGATGACTGGTATTTTGACGATGAACGGTGCGCAGCCTGCCTGAAAAAGCATTTCCATGTTTCTTCTCTTTCCGGCCTCGGTCTCGATGATTACAGGATCGGAACGATTGCGGCAGGATCCCTGCTGCAGTATCTTCAGGAAACGCAGAAATCGGACCTTTCCAACATGACACAGGTCCATCCCTACCAGACAGGGAAATTCATGATCCTAGACAGCTCGACCCGCAGAAACCTTGAGCTTTGTGAAACCATGCGCGAAAAGCAGAAGAGAGGTTCGCTTCTCTGGGTCCTGGATAAGACAAAGACCGCCATGGGCGCGCGTATGCTTCGCTCCTTCATAGAACAGCCGCTGATCGATAAGGATGAGATCGAACGCAGGCTCTCAGCCATCGAAGAGCTCAATTCAAACGCGATCGTGCGGGAGGAGATGCGCGAATACCTCGGACCGGTCTATGATCTCGAGCGCCTCATCAGCCGGATCAGCTACAAATCAGCCAATCCCAGGGATCTGATCGCGCTCGGATCCTCCATTGAGATGATCGGGCCGATCCGGTATATCCTTGGGTCCATGGAATCACCGCTTCTCTGCCAGCTCAGGGATGAACTCGACGAACTGTCGGATATCCGCGACCTGATCGGACGTTCCATCGTGGATGAGCCTCCGCTTCTGATCCGCGAAGGCGGTTTTATCCGCAGCGGATACAATGAGGAAGTTGACCGGCTGCGCCGGGCAAGTACAGAAGGAAAATCCTGGCTTGCTCAGATCGAGGAGCAGGAGCGTGAAAAGACCGGCATTAAAAACCTCAAGATCAAATACAATAAAGTATTCGGATATTATCTTGAGGTCACGAATTCCTACAGGGACCTGGTCCCGGATTATTATACAAGGAAACAGACGCTGACTGGCGCGGAACGATACATCACGCCGGAGCTGAAGGAGCTTGAGGATACGATTCTCGGCGCGGAGGATAAACTGAACACCCTCGAATATGACCTGTTCTGCGAAGTCAGGGACATCATAGGGGAGAATATCGTCCGGATTCAGAATACGGCAAAGGCCATTGCCGGCCTGGATGTTTTTGCTTCCCTGGCTTATGTCGCCGAGAGGAACAACTATGTCCGCCCGACCATCAACAGGAAGGGAACGATCGATATCAGGAACGGCCGGCATCCCGTCGTGGAACGGATGATGGCCAACGACATGTTTATCCCGAATGACACTTATCTTGACAATACAAAGAAGCGCGTTTCCATCATCACCGGCCCGAACATGGCAGGAAAATCAACATATATGCGGCAGTCCGCGCTGATCGTTCTCATGGCGCAGATCGGCAGCTTCGTTCCGGCAGAGAAGGCAAGGATCGGTCTTTGTGACCGGATCTTTACAAGAGTCGGAGCATCCGATGACCTTGCCAGCGGGCAGAGCACCTTCATGGTAGAGATGACCGAAGTTGCCAATATTTTAAGAAATGCCACGAAGGACAGCCTGCTGATCCTCGATGAGATCGGCCGCGGCACAAGTACGTACGACGGACTGAGCATTGCGTGGGCCGTGGTAGAACATATCAGCAACCCCAGGCTGCTCGGAGCCAAGACCCTGTTCGCGACCCATTACCATGAGCTTACCGAACTTGAAGGAAAGCTTGATTCGGTCAACAATTACTGCATTGCAGTGAAGGAGCGCGGCGAAGATATCGTATTTCTGAGAAAGATCGTTCCGGGCGGCGCAGACAAGAGCTACGGCATACAGGTCGCAAAGCTTGCCGGTGTTCCTCAGTCCGTGATCACAAGAGCCATGGAACTTTCCGAGGAACTGTCACAGGCGGATGTGACCGCAAAGGTCAGTGAAGAAGCAAAACAGACTTCCGAAAAGCATACAAAGGTGAAAAAACCCGACGATGTCGACATGGACCAGATGTCCTTCTTCGACACAGTCAGCGATGAGGATGTCATGAAAGAACTGCAGGAACTGGACCTGGGGCATATGACACCGATCGATGCCCTGAATACGCTCTATAAGCTGCAGAATAAGCTGAAAAACAGATGGCAGGCAAACGGATAAAGAAGATGGGAGAGATATATGTCGCAGATCAGCTTGCTTGAAAAAGGAACAATTGATAAGATCGCGGCTGGCGAGGTGATCGAACGGCCCTCTTCCGTGGTCAAGGAACTTGCTGAAAACGCTGTCGACGCGGGAGCAAACGCCATCACTGTGGAGATCCGCGAGGGAGGCATCTCATTTATCAGGATCACGGATAACGGTGAGGGCATCCCGAAGGATCAGGTGCGGACCGCGTTCCTCCGGCATGCGACCAGCAAGATCCGTACGGTTGAAGACCTCCTGAAAATAGGCACCCTCGGCTTCCGCGGTGAGGCGCTCTCAAGCATCAGCGCTGTGTGCCAGGTCGAACTGATCACAAAGACAGCAGGCGCGCTGACCGGGGTAAGATATTGCATCGAAGGCAGTGAGGAGAAGGAATTTGAAGAGATCGGAGCTCCGGACGGGAGCACGTTCCTGGTCCGCAATATATTCTTCAATACGCCCGCCCGAAGGAAATTCCTGAAATCTGCCGTAACAGAGGCAGGTTATGTCAGTGACCTCGTGGAGCATCTGGCGCTTTCGCATCCGGAGATCTCATTCAAATTTATCAGCAACGGCCAGACAAAGCTGCATACATCGGGCAACAACCGTCTCAGGGATGTGATCTACAGCATTTACGGAAGAGAGATCACAGCCAATCTGATCGAAGTTAACACCGAAAGAGACGGCATTTCCATGTACGGCTTCATAGGAAAACCGAATATCAACCGCGGCAACCGGAATTTTGAGAATTATTTTATTAATCAGAGATATGTACGCAGCAGTATCATCTCCAAAGCGGTCGAGGAAGCCTACCGGAGCTTTCTCATGCTGCACAGATACCCGTTTACCGTTTTCGCGCTTTCCATCGATCCTGCTCTGATCGACGTCAATGTGCACCCCACAAAAATGGAAGTGCGCTTTTCAGACAGCCAGGCAGTGTACCAGCTGGTCTATGATGTGATCTTCGCGGCGCTCTCCGGCAGGGAGCTGATACCGAATGTCCGTCCGCTCTCTGAGAAGGAAGAGAAGAAAGAGCTCCGTGAAGAAGCAGCACAGGCAAGGTCGGAGGGAAAAACGTTTCCCGAACCGTTTGAAAAGCTCCGGAGGGAACTTCTCGCAGAGAGCAGAAGTCCCTATCAGCCAAAATACGGGCATGACAGGCAGGGTACATTTTCGGGCGGCC
>CADCOP010000087.1 GCA_902803065.1 uncultured Lachnospiraceae bacterium
GGTGACGGCTGACGTCTATGACGCGAAGGAGATCCGCGCGGCCCTGGAGCAGGCGATCGACGATCACGAGGGCGATACCAGTATCCTGATCTTGTCGGATGACATGGTCACGAACGAGGATATCGATTCCGCCGCGCTGACCTATTTGATCTACGTCCGCGACATCATCTTCGAACGTAAGGAAGCGGATCCAGACTTCGATGAAGAGTCTGTCGATGTTGTCGTAGAGATCCTGAATCCGAAGAACTATGACGTCGTGCACAATTACAGTGTCAACAACGTCGTCATCAGTAACCGGTACATCAGCAAGATGGTCACGCAGATCGGCCGCAAGCAGGCTCTGTATGAGTTCTACGCGGACATCCTGACCTATGATGCGGAGGGCGCCACTTCCTTTGAAAGCAAGGAACTCTACATCAAGGACGTCAAAGACTTCTACGCCAAGCCGACGGCGGACGGCAAGGGCCTGATCACGGTCCTGCCGGAGAAGACCACGGCGGCCGAACTGATCCGTGCCACCTATGACGCCAGCCCGGAGAACAACAAAGCGGTCGTCATCGGCTATGCCAGCCCGGGCGGCAAGATGACTCTGTTCGAGGGCGACCAGCGAGAGATCGAGGTCAGCCTGACGGCGCGGGACAAACTGATCGTTTTCAGCAATCATTGATCCTATGGACCGGAATGTGGACAACATCCCGGTCTTTTTTCTATTACAAAACTGCAATAGGTATTGTTTTTGGCGCAGAACTGTGATAAAATGCTAAAAATAACAGAAATTATTAGGATTGTTCCAAAAAGATTTTATACAAATTAATTTACAGCCGCAAACAAGGCTGTTTTCTTGACGGAGCATTCATCAGTTGATTGTTATTATGCAAACAGGCCTTCATCAGGGGTTTGAGGGGACCCTGCGATGAAAAGGTACTGGAAGGGGAGAAGTATGAAAATGAACAGGCATCATATCATGCGTCGTGTTATGGCGGTGTTGTTTGCCATGGTCATGCTGGTCATTCCTACGGCCCAGGGGCATGCGGAGGATGTGGACTTTTCCAAGTCCTGCGACATCACCGTGGATGCGGTCGGCAATAAGTCCGACCTCACTGCGGACAAGGTGCAGATCGACCTGTACCGCATCAGCGCCGGGGAAAAGAACGAGGGTTACACAGGCTACACGTTCGCGGCGCCGGAAGGGCCCTTTGCCAGCCTGGGCGACCTGAACCAGAAGGATGTCGACTGGGAAGCTTTAAACGAGCAGGCAGCGGCCATCCTGGAGAAGAACTATAAGCAGCTCAAGCCTGTGGCCAGCGCCAAATCCGGAGCAAAAATGTCCGGCCTCGAACCTGGTCTGTACATCTATGTCATCCACAGTGCAGATAAGTCCGAAGGCTATTTCGAGACGGCCGAGACCAATGGGGAAAAGAAGGTCACCACCACCGTCAAGAGCAGCAAGAATACCTATTGGTATACTCCGGGCCTCATCGCGTTGCCGGGCCTGGCATCTGAAGATGGAGAAGAGTGGATCTACTCCTATTCCGGTGACAATACGATCATGCCCAAGGAGGGCAAGAACCCGCCGCCACCCACCGTTGTAAAAACGGGTGACGATACCGACATGCGGCCGTATTTCATGGTCCTAGGCATCAGCGGCCTGCTCATTCTGGTCCTGGCGGTCCTCAGGGTGCGCAGCGGCCGTACCGGCAATGAGACGGATGGAGAATAAATCTCTGCCCGCATACATCAGGAAGTCTTATGAAAAAGCATAAAAAGAAAAGAGGCAGGACCTTAGCGCCTGCCTTTTTAAATGTGATCGGCCTGTTGCTGCTGCAGATCGTCCTGCTGGTCCTGCTGCCCATGGCCATTCAGAATTTTAAAGGTTACAGTCTCCATAATGTCGAAAACGATGCGATGGAGCCCACGGTCCTTAGGGGCAGCCTCATCATCGTGCGGAATGTCCCGGCGGAGGAGGTCCAGGAGGGCGATGTCATCCTTTTCGCCCGGGAGGGGAAAACGTTGCTGAGCCGTGTTTCCAAGATCCACCCCGAGGTCGGGGAATACATCATGCAGGGGGACGCCGAGGCGCAGGAGGATACGGTCCATGTGTCCTTCGAGCAGCTGGTCGGCCGGATGACCTGGCACATTCCGTCACTGGGGCCAGTCATGGTGTTGATGACGACGCCCCTGGGCAAGCTGTACATGGGCCTGATCATTCTGTGTGGTTTTCTTTTGATGATCGTGGCCGACCGGTTGCGCCAGGCCGCTTAGAAAACAGGTCATCGCCGTTGCGCTTGCATTTGCGGGTTGCAATAGCCGGCGAAATATGTTAAAATATTGATATCTATTGGCTTTAACACAAGATAAAGAGGTGTGCAAAATGAAAAAATTCTGGAGTTGCTTATTGGCAGTCTGCTTGCTCCTTACAGCCCTCCCGGTCCAGCCCCTGCTGGTCTACGCGGAAGAGGATCCGGCAGCTGTAGAAGAACAGGAAAGCAGCCCTGCAGAGGAATCTCTCACCGAGGAATCCTCCACAGAGCCTTCGGAAGAATCCTCCATTCCGGAAGAGTCTTCCGCTATAGAAGAATCCACCGTTCCGGAGGAGTCCTCCACAGAAGA
>CADCOP010000088.1 GCA_902803065.1 uncultured Lachnospiraceae bacterium
CTTGAATGCGATGTGACCCTCTCACCCGGAGGCTGTGCCGGCTTCGCCTTCGGCGGGAGCGAGGCGGATGAGGTCTATACGGCACTGTGCCTGGATGCGGGAAGGAATCTTCTGCATTACGAAGGATACGAAACCACGGAGCTTTCCGATTATGAGCCGACCGCATATACCCGTTTTGACTTTTCCTCAGGCGGGACGCATCATGTGAAGCTGATCTGCGAAAATGAAATTGTTGTGATGTATGTCGACAACCTGAAGGCGCTGAGCACAAGGATCACCCATTCCGTGAACGGAGCACATATCGGTGTTTTCGCGGACGGATGCAGTGCCTCCTTCAGCAACATCACGATGAAGGTGCCGGGCTGAGCAGCTTTATTTTCGAGATACAATAAAGGAATCGGATAGAGGAGGTTTATTCTCCCCTATCCGTTTTTACATGATGTCAGGAGCGGTACAGGCGACGATATCTGCCGGGTGTTGTTCCGAAATGCTTCTGAAACTGACGACACATATACTGCTCGCTGTTGAAACCGCATTGTTCCGAGATCTGACTGATTGACAGATCCGTATTCAGCAGCAGAAACCCGGCATGTTCCATCCGTATCATCAGCAGATAGGAAATCGGAGCGTAGCCTGTAAGACGGTGAAATTCACGTGACAGATGGTATTTGCTGAACCCCGCAATTCCTGCCAGCTCATCCATACCGATCGGTTCTCGGTAATGACCCTGAAGATGCTGAATTACACGATAGACTGTTTCTTCAATTTCTGTGAGCGGTTTATCGGTCTTTACGCCAAGCAGCCATGACAGAATATCCGTCAGCCCGGCATGGATCATCAGATCACGATTCGGCTGAATCCGCTGATAACTTTGAAGGAGTTTTTCCAGTCGTGCCTGATAACCGGATCTGCTGTGAAAAACAACATCTCCGTTTTGAGAGAACGAAGAAAAAAACGCGTCAGCAGTGTATCCGTTAAAATAGAGATCACTGCGTTCCCAGAAAAGGCCTTCGGAGCGGAAAACATGATGCTTCCGACAATCAATGAAAAACCCGTCACCTGCCTGCAGATGAAATTCCCTGCCTTCATAGGAAAGAATCCCTTTCCCGGCATAGGTATATAGCATCAGGTAGGTATTACTTTTACTTCGCTCAGTGTAATGGCCGGCATCGGACTGTGAAAGGCTGAAGGACTCCAGATAGAGGAGCTGCTTTCGTGCAGCGGAGGTAATGGGAAGCGGTGTCATGACACGCAGTTTTCCAGAGAGGCGAAAGCTCGTATCCTCCGTATGAGAGCTCATAACCCGGAAATTCTCCTCTGAAATCCCCGGAAATAATCTGCTTGCCTGGATTGATTCCACAGAGATCGGATGCTGTGAGGAGAGCTTATCCAGAAAAAAGTCGATAAAGGAAATATTTTCAAACATCAGGGCCTCCATAGCACGATAATATAAAAATAGAGCAGGATATGGTGTTGTTTTAGGTATAATACCATGCTAGGATTGGCTCAGTCAAGGGAAAAAGAAAAGTACAAAACCCGGACAATTTCATTCCAACTTATCGAAGAAAGAAAGGAAACGCTCATGAAGAAACTGATGAAAAAAACACTCCTGCCGGCTCTGATACTGATACTTGCACTTGCTTTTGCAGCCTGCGGAAATGCAAAAACAGCTGAACCCGCTTCTGTTACGGAAGTCGGTACGTACAAATATGATGAAATTAAAATGTATCCTTTTCAGGGTGCAACACTCATCAACGCTTCATTCAACTCACTGACACTCTATTCTGACAACACCTTCACACTGACCAACATTGCGGATACCTGTGCAACGAGCGATTTTGAGAGTCTCCACCGTTCGGCCATCATTGATGTTGTCGCCTACGGAACCTATGAAGTCGTATCGACCGACAGCGAACTGCATGAAACCACTGTCAAGATCACTTCCGTAAAACGTGTGATCAACGGGAACACCGATACCGACGGAAGCAGCATCGCATCTGATGTCAAGGACTGGGTTATTACAAACAGCGGCGCTATCGGCACGGAGATCATTGTAAATGACGATGACCACACGATGACCAATGTCAGCATTCTCCCCTTCCGCCTCGGTGAAAATCCGGATCCGCAGCAGGAAGGAATGGCACAGATGTTCTGGGGCAGCAACTGATTCTGCCATGTAGCTTTGAAAAACGGCTCTCACTTCAACAGGAAAGCCGTTTTTCTTCTATCTTCAGTTATCCGGAAAAAAGGAGGACATTGTATCAAATGAAAACTTCCCTGTGGCGTGGTCTCTCGGCTGTGATGGCTTTTCTGCTGATTCTCTCCATTTTTGGAGGAATGGTGGCAAACGCAAATGCCGGCGGTATCAATAACTATCTGGGCATCTCCGGTAATGTGGTCGTCTCCGGGGACAACACGAAGTTTGAAAGTGACTATGGAGATCTGAGCGATGAGAATCTGCAGAAGCTGATTGCCGATGAGATGGCATACTGCACCGAACAGATGGAGGAAGGCTCTGTTCTGTTGAAGAACAACGGTGTTCTGCCTCTGGACGCTTCCGTCAGAAATGTTTCCCTGTTCGGTCATGCGAGCGCAAACATTCGCTACCGCAACTCAAACGGTGGCGGGCAGGCTGATCCCTCCCGTGAAATCAATCTGAAGAAAGCGTTCAATGATGCAGGATTCACGATTAATGATACACTGTATGATGCGTACAGGGCAAGCACCGTTTCGTATGTGAAATCCGGTGATGAAACGGAAGAGACCGGAGAAGACCCTGTTTCTTTTTATACAGATAGTATCAGGGCATCTTTTGCCGATCATAAGGATGCAGCCATTATCGTCCTATTCCGTGCAGGAGGCGAAAGCACCGACATCTCCAGGAGAAACAGCAAAGGAATTTCTTCTCTCTCCCTGCAGCCAAACGAGCGGGATATGCTGCAGGTGGTCAGAGATTCCGGTGTTTTTGACAAAATTATTGTTCTGATCAACAGCGTCTATCCACTTGAGCTCGACTGGCTTGACGAATTCGACGTGGATGCGTGCCTGTGGATCGGGAACCCGGGATATTACGGTCTGCCGGGCGTTATCAACATTCTGACCGGCAATGTGAACCCGTCCGGCCGGCTGGTTGATACCTATGCAACGAGTTCTCTTTCCTCTCCCGCCGCACAGAACTTCGGCGAGTTTCGCTTTGCAAACGCTGATGGTCTTGCATCATTTGCAAACCGCTATGTTGTCTACCAGGAAGGCATTTATGTCGGATATAAGTACTATGAAACCCGTTATGAAGATGTGATTCTCGGACAGGGCAACGCTTCCGGCAGCGCAGGTGTTTTCGCCTCAAAGGATGAGACATGGAATTACGCCGATGAAGTCCGCTACCCGTTCGGCTACGGTCTATCCTACACGACCTTCATGCAGAAGCTTGATTCTGTGGAATATGATGCCAACGATGATACGTTTACTGCAAAGGTGACGGTGACAAACACCGGGGACAGATCCGGCAAGACTCCTGTTGAGCTCTATGTGCAGTCACCGTATACCGATTACGACAGAGAGCACGGCGTTGAAAAGGCAGCGATCCAGCTTGTCGGTTTCAGCAAGACGGAAGAACTTGCATCCGGTGCCTCTGAAACGGTAACAATTTCATTCCCCCGTTATCTTTTTGCAAGCTATGATGTGACGGCGCACGATGGGCTGGGAGGATACATTCTTGATGCGGGCGATTACCTGTTCTCAGTCGGCAATGATGCACACGATGCACTGAATAATATTCTGTGCTATAAAGGGTTCTCCGGACTGTATGATCAGGAAGGAAACGAGGCTGCGGGCAAGGCAGAAAATGTAAAGGTCTATACGCTCGGCGAATTTGATGACACCAGTTATCGGAAAAGCATTCATACGGATGCCGAGGTGAAAAATCTCTTTGCTGATGTTGACGCAAACTGGTTTTATGACGATGACCCTGTAACCTATCTCTCACGCAACGACTGGCAGGAAACGTGGTCAGACGGTGTTGCCCTATCTGCAAACGAAAAGATCACCGCTGCACTCAAAACCAGCACATATACAAAAGCTTCCACCGCAAAAACGATTGAGAGCGGCAAGGATTACGGTGTAGATGCCGGAATAAAGCTGTATGATATGATCGGTATAGATTTTGACGATCCGAAGTGGGACACCTTTGTCAGACAGCTCAGTCTCTCAGATCTGGGTGCGATTACGAGTGAGAACTACGGCCAGGCTATAATTGAATCCATCGGAAAACCTGCAACATCAACTTCTGAAGGAAGTGAGGGTGTTTCCCAGCGATATAAATTCGGCGGCGGTAATGTTGCAACGGGATACGCTTCCAACAACGTGATCTCAGCAAGCTGGAACCGGGAAATTCAAAGAAAATACGGCAATTTTGTCGGTGAAGATGCTTTATTTGCAGGCGTGCATACGATTCACGGACCGGGAGCAGACACACACCGTACCCCATTCGGAGGACGTTTTGCCGAATATTTTTCTGAAGACAGTGTGATTTCCTGGAACGTCGGAGAAACGATGAACAATGCGATGGCCGCCAAAGGTCTTATCAACAACTATAAACATTTCTTTATGAATGAGCAGGAATATGACCGCCAGGGAGTGGCGACCTTCTCCAGGGAACAGGCTATTCGGGAGATTTATCTGCGTGCCTATGAAGGCGGCGTAACCGCAGAGGGCGGTCTCGGAATGATGACCTCGTATAACCGCATTGGAACAACCTACTGTGCGGCAGATCCTGCAGTGCAATTCAGTCTGCTGCGTGATGAATGGGGTTATAAAGGCTACACGATGACGGATTATATTGCTGAGGGCGAATACTCCGTGACGGCTGACATGATGTACAACGGCACAAATATTTTCGGCGGAAACGACCGTTCCAAAAGCCTGCAGCAGCTGATAGCACGCAATAAGGACGGAGATCTGCTAGAAAAAGCACAGGAGAGCGCTCATCGAATTCTCTGGGCATATGTGAACAGCTCGATGGTCAATTCGCTCGCACCTACCACCACCTATACCGACTTTGTAGCATGGTGGCAGTATGCATTGATGATTCTGCAGGGGCTGTTTGCTCTGCTGACACTCTTCTCTGTGGGAATGTATGTGAAGAGCGCCTACTTCAGCAGAAAAAAGAACGGATAAATACTGAGAGGAGAGTATTCATATGAACAGCATTCATAAAAAAGAGGTTGACTGCATTCTGATGTCAGCTGCTGCCGTGCTGGCACTTGTTACAGTGATTATGGGAGCAACACAGAAAGCGATGACACTGAACGTAAACTTCAGCCTGCAACTGATTCTTTCCCTTTCCGCAGCCGTTACAGTGGCAATTCTTCGCTTCTTTGCGAATTTTGATTTTCTTCCTCTGGCAATGTCCGTGCTTCTCTCGGCCGGCTTCGGTATGATCATAAACGAAGGCCTGCCGGTGATTGTTGACAAGATCAATGACATCAGCTTCCAGGGAGGCAATTTTCCACTTGTAATGACGTATGTCATCATGTCATTTGCCGCCTGTCTGCTCAGTATCATTGCCTGCTTCTTAAAGAAGAGGAAATAATC
>CADCOP010000089.1 GCA_902803065.1 uncultured Lachnospiraceae bacterium
CAGATCAGCCGTGAGATCGATTACTTTCTTAGGCTGTACCGGCCGCAGCCGAAGGTTTTTATTGCCTATGACCGTGAGGCTTATGCCGCGGCGGACGGCGGCCAGCTGCGGATCACATTTGACACGGATCTGCGTGCCCGTTCCAACGACCTGGATCTGCGGGCCGGCGATCACGGCACTGCGCTTCTTGGAGATGGTCTGTATCTGATGGAGATCAAGATCCCTGGCACGGCGCCCCTGTGGCTGGCGCATCTTCTCTCGGACAATGGGATATACCCCACGTCATTTTCAAAATACGGAGCGTATTATAAACAGTTTGTACTCGGCGGCAGGTCTGCCGTGGTTAAAAAGGAGGTTGTTCTCAGTGCTTAATTCAATCATTACCGGAACAGAAATTACCACATCCGCATTCTTTATCTGCACGGCGGTCTCGCTGCTGCTCGGGCTTGGCACCGCGGCTCTTGGCATGTTCCGGTCCAGATATTCCCAGAGCTTTATTGTGACCCTTGCCATGCTTCCCGCGATGATCCAGATCATCATTATGATGGTCAACGGCAACATTGGCGCGGGAGTTGCCGTTGCCGGCGCTTTCAGCCTGATCCGCTTCCGGAGCGCGCCGGGCAGCGCAAAGGAGATCGGCCTCGTATTTCTTGCGACGGCCATCGGCCTTGCCACAGGCATGGGATTCGTGGTCATTGCAGTGGTGTTTTTTGTGATCATGGCAGTATTTTCCGTGCTGCTGACGGCGGCGCGCTTTGGCGCAGCACCGGAGGATGAGCGGGAACTGCGGATCACCATTCCGGAAAACCTCGATTATGAAGGCATATTTGACGACCTGTTTGAGAAGTATACGAAAAGCGCGGAACTGGAGCGTGTAAAGACCACCGCCATGGGGTCCCTCTACGAGCTTTCTTATAAGATTGAGCTGCTGGATCCGCATACGACCAAGGATTTCCTCGATGAGCTGCGCACGCGCAATGGAAACCTGAATATCGTCTGCGGCAGGCCCGTCGCGAAGGAGGCACTGTGAGAAAAATCAGAAAGTTCAGAAAGATCGCGGTTTCGTTCCTGACAGCCGTGTTGCTTCTGACAGCCCTGACAGCCGCAGGCACGGTTATTCCATCAAAAAAAGACGCCGAGGACCTGGAGGTTCATTTTTTTGAAGCAGGCGCAGCAGACGCGATCTTACTGACCACGGAGAGCAGCGCTGTCCTGATCGATGCGGGGGAAGATGGATTTGGAGAAACGATCCTTGAATATCTCGGGGAAAAAGGCATTGCTCAGATCGATTATCTGATCATTACTCATTTTGACCAGGATCATGTGGGCGGGGCAGCAGATGTGCTCGAGGGAATCTCTGTCGGCACAGTGCTGCAGAGCAATCAGCCCAAGGACAGCGATGAGTACGAAAACTACGAGGCTGCCCTGAATAATACAGGCATTAAAGCTGTCACAGTACGGGAGACATACACATTTGTGCTGGATGGCGTTTCCTATAGTATCGACCCGCCGCGGCAGACGGAATACGATGAGGATAAGAGCAATAATTCTTCGCTGATCATCTCTGTCGCAAATGGAGACAACCGCTTTCTGTTTGCCGGAGACGCGCAGACACAGCGGCTGGAAGAATTCCTTGAAACAAATTCTGTGACCTATGATGTTCTTAAGATGCCTCATCACGGAAGGGATGAGCCGCTTCTGGATGCGCTTCTCTCATCGGTAAAACCGTCTTTGGCTATTATTACTTCCTCGGATGACGAACCGGAGAGCGAAGCGGTCGTCCGTTCGCTGGAAGATCTGGGGATCCGCGTACTTCTTACCCGTGAAGGCGCAATTACACTGCAAAGCGATGGAAGCGATATCAGCTTCGTAAGTTCTTCGTAGATTTCGCCGCTTTCTGTCGGGGATTTCCGCCGGAGCACTCTGATACCATGATCTCAGTCAATGGGGCAGGAACCAGATGATCCCGGAGCCTGTTCCGGAGACAAAATGCCGGCAAAGCAATACATGAACAAAGAAACTGCTGACCGGGTCAGAAGACCCGCGAATGAAAGAAAGAAAAGGAGAACAGCATAATGAAGAATACTGAATGGATGGCACTGGCACTGACACTTGC
>CADCOP010000090.1 GCA_902803065.1 uncultured Lachnospiraceae bacterium
AAAGGCAGACGGAAGTGCGGATGGAAAGGAGACGGTGAACGGATGGTGGAGGTAAGGCATATCCATTATATGTCAGCTGATCACGCAACGAAGATCCACGCGATGATGTGGAGCCCGGAAGGCGAGGTCAGGGGAGTACTCCAGATCGTGCACGGAATGCAGGAATTTGCCGAGCGCTACGATGATTTCGCAAGGTTCATGTGCGGGCACGGCTTCGCTGTGGCGGCCAATGACCACCTGGGGCACGGAGATTCGGTGCGGTCGGATGAACAGTACGGTTATTTCGCAGAGAAAAAGGGAAACCGCGCCGTCATTCTGGACATGCGTGAGCTGCAGCGGAAGGCGCAGCAGGAATATCCCGGCGTGCCGTATTTCATGTTCGGCCATTCCATGGGCTCTTTCCTTGTAAGGCAGTACATCTGCCTGTACGGGAAACAGGTGGACGGGGTGATCCTGGCCGGGACAGCCTGGTATTCAGCTGCGGAAGCCCTTCTCGGCATGATCCTGTGCGGGATCATTGCGCGGTTTAAGGGCTGGAAGTACCGCAGCCCGCTGGTCACCCGGATCTCTGTAGGCGGCTACAACCAGAAGTTTGAACCGGTCCGGACACAGGTCGACTGGCTGACCAGGGATGAGGATGTTGTGGACCAGTACAGGCGCGACAAGCGGACACAGTTCATGTTTACGCTTAACGGGTACTACAACATGTTCGCCGGACTCAAGTTCATAGCGTCCCCGGCAAATCTCTCGGCAGTACCCAAAAAGCTCCCGGTTTTCTTCATCGCCGGGGAGATGGACCCGGTCGGGAACTACGGGCTCGGCGTAAAAAAGGCGGCAGTCAGCCTTCAGAGCGCCGGAGTCAGAGACGTTACCTGCCGGCTTTATCCGCACGACAGGCATGAGGTCCTGAATGAACTGAACCGGCAGGAAGTGTATGAGGATGTGTGGAACTGGATCAGTTCCCGCATGACAGAGGAGAATGTATGAGACAGTTTTTTAATATGGAAGGACCGGTGTTTACGTTCCTTTCAAAAATGGCGGATCTGCTGATCCTGAATGTTTTGTTTATCCTGTGCTCGATCCCGATCGTCACGATCGGAGCATCCCTGACAGCCATGAGCTGCGTATCGATCAAAATGAAGGACGGGCTGGAAGGATATGTATGGAAGACTTTCCTTACATCGTTCAGAGAGAATTTCAAACAGGCTACTGTAATCTGGGTGATCATGGTCCTGGCCGCCGTTGTCCTCGCCACGGATCTGCTCCTCGTGCGTACCAGCGCCGGAACGCTGCAGCATGTGGTCCAGATCACCGTATATGTCGGCATCCTGCTCTGGATCATGTTCCTGACCGTGGTGTTCCCGCTTCTTTCGCGCTTTGACAATACGATCCGCAATACGATGCGCAATGCGGTGCTCCTCGCTGTCGGAAACGCTCCGAGGACGCTTCTGATGTCCGCCATCATCATCGGCTCCGTCATCGCGACGCTGTGGAACGCGATGACTCTTTCCACGGGACTTCTTCTGTGGCTCCTGTTTGGCTTCGCTGTTCTCTCCTGGATCGATGCGTCACTTCTGTATCCGGTCTTTAAGAAAATCATGCCGCCCGAAGAAGAAACAGGAGATGAAGGGTCGGATGACAATTTCACTTTCTTCCGGGACGATCCGGAACCGGAAAGTGAGAAGCCTGACGAGAGATAATTGATTAACAATAACTCGGATAATAATATTCAGAACATAACAAATATTTCCACAAAATATCCGAATATTCAGCTGCTTAAACCGGTGTTCAGCGACGATGGCAAATGCTGAAAGATGCGAATTCCCCGGACCCATGAAAAATAACGCACCGACTCATAGGATAAATGTTATGATGCACATAACTGCATTGGACTTAGACAGGGAATCCGTGACAGACTATAATGATACCAGTTACCGGTTCATGTGGCAGGATGCCGCCTGCGGGGAATAGTCCTGCCGCCCAGATGAATACATATGAGGAGATGAACGTTATGAAAGCAGTTGTTGTTGATAAGAATTATCTGATCGGATGTCTGTATAAGGATATCTGTATAAAAGACAACAACTGCCATATCGGTTAAAGAAGCCCGGCAGCGGAGGACATTACAGTCCCCGCGGCCGGGCTTCTTTCTGTTCTATCATGCCCGGGAATGCGCCGCGTCT
>CADCOP010000091.1 GCA_902803065.1 uncultured Lachnospiraceae bacterium
AGCATCCGTCTCCTGAGTCATCTTCTGGCCGCAGCCCGTAATCAGCATCATGGATAAGAGTAATAACAATGCTTTCATTTTACTGCCTTGTTTCATTTATGATAATTATTCCTCATCCCCGGATGTTTCATCCTCTGGTTCTTCTTCCGGAAGACCATCAGATACATCCTCATCCTCAGCATTCTCTTCTTCTCCGCTCTCACGCAGGGAAACAAGAGTCACACAGGATACCTTATCCTCTCCCGTGACATTCATCAGCTTTACTCCGGAAGCATTCCTTCCGATCACGGAAATATCCGCGCACTGCATGCGAATGACAATGCCGTTCATATTGATGAGCATGATCTCGCTGTCTTCACTGACTCCGAGAGCACCGATCACATATCCTGTTTTTTCAAGGATCCTGTAGCACCGGATACCCTTGCCGCCGCGTCCCTGCGCCGAAAACTCGCGAAGGTCCGTTCTCTTTCCGTAACCCTTTTCGGAAACGGTCAGAAGCTGGTCTCCTTCATCCGAGAGGACCATGGCAACGACTTCATCTCCGTCTGTCAGATGAATACCGATGACTCCCATAGATGCTCTTCCGGTACTTCTGACATCGGTTTCCCTGAAGCGGATGCACTGGCCGTTCTTTGTAATGAGAAGGACCTGCTTTGTGGAATCCGTAAATTTCACATCGATCAGTTCATCATCCTCCTTAAGGACAATGGCTGTGAGTCCTTTTTTCCTTACATTCGCGTAATCCTGCATGGGCGTTTTCTTGACCATGCCGGAGCGCGTAGCCATAAATACATAGCTTTCAGAATCAAAGCTTCCCGTACGGATCACAGATGTGACCTTTTCTCCGTTCTGCAGTTCCAGAAGATTGATGACTGCCGTCCCTCTGGACGTCCTTCCGGATTCGGGAATCTCGTACGCCTTCAGACGGTATACCCTTCCTTTGTTCGTAAAGAACATGAGGTAATCATGACTGCTCACCATGATCATGTCAGAAACATGGTCATTTTCAAGCGTCTGCATTCCCTTGATTCCTTTTCCACCCCTGTTCTGGCTGCGGAAGGTATCCTCGCTCATACGCTTTATATACCCGTTTTTCGTCATCGTAATGACAACATCGCCGCGCGGGATCAGATCTTCCGTAGACAGATCATAGACATCGAGACCGATCTTCGTCCTTCTCTCATCCGCGTACTTTTCGCTGATTGCAAGCAGCTCCGTGCGGATCACGCCGAGAAGAACCTTCTCATCCGCCAGGATCTCACGCAGTCTGGTGATCTGTTTCTGAAGCTGCGCGTACTCTTCCTGCAGCTTGGATCTTTCCAGACCTGTCAGAGCGCGCAGGCGCATATCAACAATGGCCTGGGCCTGGGCATCAGAAAGACTGAAGCGCTTCATCAGACCTTCCTTGGCCAGCTGCGTTGTCTGCGAAGACCGGATGATCTGAATCACTTCATCAATATTATCAAGAGCGATCAGCAGGCCTTCCAGTATATGAGCCCGCTCCAGCGCCTTGTTCAGTTCATATTTTGTTCTTCTTGTAACGACATCCTCCTGATGCTTCAGGTAATACTGGAGCATTTCAAGAAGATTCATGATCTTCGGCTGTGTTCCCACCAGAGCCAGCATGTTTACGCCGAAGGTATCCTGCAGCTGCGTATGCTTGAACAGCTGATTCAGGATGACATTCGCGTTCGCGTCATGTCTGACATCCACAGTCACGCGAAGACCTTCACGGCTCGACTCATCCGTGATTCCCGTAATTCCGTCGATCTTCTTTGTCTTGACAAGCTCAGCCATCTTCTCGATCAGGCGGGCCTTGTTGACAAGATATGGAAGTTCCGTGATAACGATGCGGCTTCTGCCGCTGGGAAGAGTTTCTATATCCGTAACGGCGCGGACATATATCTTTCCTCTTCCGGTCCTGTAAGCTTCCTCAATGCCCCTTCGGCCGAGAATCATGGCTCCTGTCGGAAAATCCGGTCCCTGAACGATCTCCATGATCTCATCGATGGTCGTTTCCGCATCTTTTTCCACACGGTTATCAATGATCTTGACAACCGCACCGATCACCTCGCGCAGATTGTGCGGAGGAATGTTCGTAGCCATGCCGACCGCTATGCCCGTCGCTCCGTTGACAAGGAGATTCGGAAATCTTGCGGGAAGGACTGTCGGCTCTTTTTCCGTCTCATCAAAGTTTGGAACGAACTCGACCGTATCCTTGCCGATGTCAGCCAGCATCTCCATGGATATCTTCGAAAGACGGGCTTCCGTGTATCGCATGGCAGCAGCGCCGTCGCCGTCGACAGAACCAAAATTTCCGTGTCCATCAACAAGCGGATACCGGAAGGACCAGTCCTGCGCCATGTTGACGAGGGCTCCGTAGATGGAGCTGTCGCCGTGGGGATGATATTTACCCATGGTATCGCCGACGATACGCGCGCATTTTCTGTGCGGCTTGTCGGGACCGTTATTCAGTTCGATCATGGAGTAAAGAACTCTTCTCTGCACCGGCTTCAGGCCATCCCTGACATCCGGAAGCGCACGGGAAGCAATTACGCTCATCGCGTAATCAATGTAGGATTCCTCCATGGTCTTTTTTAAGTCTACCTCATGTATCTTGTCAAAAATCTGGTCATCCAACGAAAATGTCCTCCTGTTTTAAACATCCAGATTACGGACTCTCTCTGCATTGGCTTCAATAAATTCACGCCGCGGCTCTACCTGGTCACCCATCAGAGTCGTGAAAGTCACATCGATCGCCGATGCCTGAGCCTCGTCCATAGTCACTCTTTTCAGGATGCGCTTCTCCGGATCCATGGTCGTCTCCCAGAGCTGTTCCGCATCCATCTCGCCGAGTCCTTTATATCGCTGAATCTTATTATTCTGGTCTCTTCCTACTTCGTTCAGAATACTCGCCAGCTGATCGTCGCTGTACGCGTACCATACTTTCTTGTTCCTCTCCAGCTTGTAAAGCGGAGGTGTCGCGAGGTACACATACCCCTGTTTGATCAGTTCCGGCATGAACCTGTACAGGAACGTAAGAAGAAGCGTCGCAATGTGCGCTCCGTCAACATCAGCATCTGTCATAATGATGATCTTGTGATAGCGCAGCTTTGTGATATCAAAATCTTCATGAATTCCCGTACCGAACGCAGTGATCATGGCCTTGATCTCCGCGTTTCCGTAAATGCGGTCCAGACGGGCCTTTTCCACATTCAGTATCTTTCCGCGAAGCGGAAGGATCGCCTGCGTAGCGCGGCTTCTTGCCGTCTTGGCGGAGCCTCCGGCGGAATCTCCCTCAACAATGTATATCTCGCAGTTCTCGGGATTCTTATCCGTGCAGTCCGCAAGCTTTCCCGGAAGGGCAAGGCCGTCGAGAGCTGATTTTCTTCTTGTCAGATCTCTGGCTTTGCGCGCGGCCTCCCTGGCTCTCTGAGCCAGAATGGATTTTTCAAGAATAAGCTTTGCCACCTGAGGATGCTGTTCCAAAAACAGCTCCAGCTGAGTGGACAGAACATTCTCAACCGCTCCCTTTGCCTCGCTGTTTCCAAGCTTCTGCTTCGTCTGGCCTTCAAACTGCGGCTCGCCGATCTTGATGCTGATGACAGCCGTCATTCCTTCCCGGATATCCTCTCCGCTCAGGTTCGGCTCACTGTCCTTAAGAAGCTTGTTCTTTCTCGCGTAATCATTAAATGTCTTTGTCAGGGCATTCCTGAAACCGGTCAGATGCGTTCCTCCTTCCGGCGTCGTAATGTTATTGACAAAACTGTAGGTACTTTCACTGAAGGAATCATTGTGCTGGATCGCAACCTCTACCAGAACATCGTCCTTTTCACCCTCGCAGTAGATAATATCGGGATACAGAGGCGTTTTTCCTGTGTTCAGGTAAGAAACGAACTCCTTAATACCGCCTTCATAGTGGAAAATGCTCCTTCTGACAGTTTCTCCCCTCTCATCTTCAAGAATGATCCTCAGGTTTTTGGTCAGGAAAGCAGTTTCCCTCAGACGTTCCTTCAGGGTGTCATAATCATAAACGGTCTCCTCGAAGATATCCTTGTCAGGAAGAAATGTGACCTTTGTCCCTGTCAGTTTAGGATCGCAGCTGCCCGCGATCTCAAGCTTATAGATCGCGTACCCGCGCTCATACCTCTGTTTGTATATCTTTCCCTGATTAAACACCTCAACCTCAAGCCACTCAGAAAGCGCGTTGACAACAGAAGCTCCCACGCCGTGAAGACCGCCGGATACCTTATATCCTCCGCCGCCGAATTTTCCGCCGGCATGCAGCATGGTAAATACAACTTCAACAGCAGGTTTTCCGGCTTTTGCGTTAATTCCGACCGGAATACCTCTTCCATTATCCACGACCGTGACAGAGTTATCCTCATGAACAGTGACTGTTATCTGCGAACAGTAGCCGGCCAGAGCCTCATCCACGGAATTGTCCACGATCTCATATACAAGATGATGCAATCCACGGGAAGATGTACTTCCAATGTACATACCCGGTCTTTTTCTGACCGCTTCCAGTCCTTCCAAAATCTGAATCTGGTCCGCACCATACATTTCAGCCATTCGAATCCTCCCATACTTTTCCGTCATTCACATGAAGAAGACGGTCTATTCTGAAATGATTTTTTCTATATTCGTCCACACCTGTACAGGTAATCAGAGTCTGTATGTTTTCAATACTCTCAAGAAGAAAATGCTGCCTGCTCTGATCGAGCTCCGAAAGAACATCATCCAGAAGAAGAACGGGAACGTCACCCGTCACCCTCTTCACCAGTTCGATCTCAGAAAGCTTCACCGACAGAGCCGTCGTTCTCTGCTGTCCCTGGGAACCGAACTTACGGATATCCACCTTTTCCGTCCGGAAAGCAAGGTCATCTCTGTGAGGTCCCGTGTGCGTGATCTTAAGCCTCACATCCCTCTCGCGGCTTTTTCTCATCTCATCCGCGATAGAATCTTCATTCACATTTTCTTCATAACCAACCGTCAGGATTTCTCTTCCTCCCGACAGTTTTCCATGAATTCCCGAAATGATCTCATTCAGCTGCCCTATAAACTCCCTGCGCATCGAGATGATCTTCTTTCCGCTCTCGCAAAGCTGCTCATCCCACACATCCAGAGTTTCCATATAATCCGGCCTGAACGAAAGATCCTTAAGAAGCTTGTTTCTCTGCATCAGAGCCCTGTTATAAACAGCAAGCTCGTGAAGATACACAGGACTGAGCTGGCACAGCTCCATATCCACAAATCTTCTTCTCTCAGAAGGCCCGTTTTTAATAATATTCAGGTCCTCCGGAGAAAAGAAAACAAAATTGCCCAGGCCGATCAGTTCTCCGGCCTTCCGGATCGGAACGCCGTTAATAGCAATACCCTTCGCCTTATTCTTTTTCAGATGCATATCGATCCGGTAAGGAATATCCTTCTTAGTGATCTGCATCCGTATGTGGGCTTCCTCCTGACCGAACCGTATCATATCCCTGTCCCTGGCGCCGCGGTGCGACTTCGTCGTCCCGCACAGAAAAACACCTTCCAGGACATTCGTCTTTCCCTGCGCATTATCGCCGAAAAAAAGGTTCGTCCCCTCATGAAAGGAAATATCCTGATCCACATAATTTCTGAAATTGATCAGCCTGATCGAGTCCACTCTCATTTTACGATCCGTATCATTTCGCCATTAAACTCAACAACATCCCCGGCAACAAGCTTCCTGCCCCTGCGGGTATCCGTCTCGCCATTCACCTTAACTTCGCCGTTCTGGATAACATCCTTAGCCTCAGCCCCGTTTTCCACAAGACCAGCCGCCTTAACAGCCTGTCC
>CADCOP010000092.1 GCA_902803065.1 uncultured Lachnospiraceae bacterium
AACACAGGAAACTCATGGACAAGATAGCACCGGAGCAGTTTGAAGTTTTACACTATGCAGCACTCACGGTATTAAAGAAAAGATGAGGAGCAGCGCTGTCTGAGTTCAAACTCAGACAGCGCTGCTTTTCTGTGCTGCTCATTTTCTGCTTTATTCGTGAATCACGAGGCGGGGCTCCTGGTCGATCCTGTTGAAGTCGTGGCTTGTCAGGTATTCTTCCAGAACATTTGCCGCATCTGTGGCCATCTGGTATGGCTGGCCGTTTTTCTCGATATCATCGAGCGGTATACTCAGTGCCTCCTCCATGTTTACGTAGTAGTACTGTTCTGCCGCGACCAGATAGACATCGTCATCCTTCACATCCGCGCCATTCATTTTCAGCTGCAGGATACGGTGCGTGCTGCAGTCATATTCGCAGAAGAAGCCTTTCGAAAACTGGAAGTTTTCGCAGTGATCCCCCTTCAGGATCGCGTCATCGCGCATCAGGAAGGTGACAGCTCTTCGAAGCTGGGCACCGGTCATATGAAACCCGATCATCGGATTCTTGTAGGGAAACACCTCCAGCAGGTCCTGGAGCGTGACGATCGGTCCGAACCTTTCTCCGCGTATGCAGCCGGAACCGACCATAACCAGGTCCACATCAAGCTGAACCCGCAGCCCCTCTGCGAGCAGATCGCCAAGGTCTGTCTCCCTGTTGCGGACCGGATGCGTAAAGACGCGCGGAAGGCGGGTCAGGATCCGCCCGTACTTTGCGTCTGTGATCTCCTTATATCGGCCGATGAGTTCTTCCAGAGCCTCATCATGAGGGCAGTACTCTTCAGTGACAGGGACTAATGTCCATGTATAGGAATCGATACAGTGGTGCAATTCATCAAAGAGGATGTCAAAGCGGCCGATCTGTTTGGTTCCGACTGCTGCCTGGACGATCGGGATCCCCGATTCCACATATGGCTTTTCCAGATACGTATGGCTGTGGCCGCCGATGATGATATCCACGATACCGTCCGGCGCAAGTTCTGCTGCAAGCCGCTTGTCCTCTTCAAATCCGATATGTGTCAGGAGGATCGTCAGATCGATATCCGCTGTTTTGTAAGAGTCAGCAACTTTGCGGACCTCCTGCGCAGCGTCATGGGCGTCGACCAGTCTTCCGACCAGTTCCTCATGCCTGGTGGATGACAGCACATCTTTTGTCAGAACGCCGATAAACAGGATCCTGATCCCGTCGACCTCTGCGATGTAGTGCGGCTGAAAGAGCCGGGTGCCGTTGCTGGTCAGGTACATATTGGCGTTGATGATCGGGAAATTGGCACATTTTTCAATAAAAAGCAGATGTGCCAGTCCGTAATCCACCTCATGATTGCCGATCGTCGCAACGTCCGGCGTCAGAAGGTTCATGACCTCGATCGTCGACAGTCCCTTGAACTCGCTGTCGATGATGGAGCCCCTGAGCATATCTCCTGCTATCGCGTAAATGACATTTTTCTCTTCACTTCGGACTTTGCTGACATAGCCTGACAGCATGGAAACACCGCCGACGAGCGCAGAATCGGTCTCGGCAGCCAGAAAATCTCCATGCAGATCATTCGAATGCAGGATGGTCAGCTTTTTCAGGTGCCGCTGCTTCAGCGCTTCCAGATTCAACTGCCTCAGATACCTTAAGTGCTGCTTTCTCTGCTGCCTGATCTTACGCAGCCGGCTGATAATCTTCTGATCCATGGTTCCCCCCTGTTACGATAAGCTGGACGCTTCTTCTACAGGATACTACAAAATGCGGGAAAAAGCTAAGTTTGTAAGACGTTTTTCGAAATTGGATGGCTTATTGGCTGATATCAGGTTAAAATAAAATAAAGGCAGAAGGGAGGGGGAAGACGTCCTCCGCTGACCGAAGAAGAATTGATTATTGTTATCATGCTGCGCCATCGAGGATACGACATTCTATTTCATCAGAAACGGAATTGCCGTAAAAATACTGCGACGACTGGGAGCTCTTTGTATGAATAAGATCCAATATAAAAAACTGACTGAAAAGGAATTAGATACGTTTATTCATATGAGAATAAATCAACTCAG
>CADCOP010000093.1 GCA_902803065.1 uncultured Lachnospiraceae bacterium
ATAGAGCATGCTGTCGGGATCGTTGTAGTCAACATACCAGTTGGAGATACCGCAGTCTACGCCGCCGCTTCTCTTCATATCAGACCAGCCTGCAGAGTCGACCTGGTCAACCGTGATGTTGACGCCGGCGGGTTTCGCCTGCTCCTGCCATGCGGTAGCAATAGCAACAGAAGTCGGATACTTGGTGTTGACAGAGACACGAAGGTCATAGCCGTCCTCATAGCCTGCCTCAGCAAGGAGAGCCTTTGCGGCTTCGGGATCGTAAGCATACGGCTCAGCTGAGTCGTCATGACCGATCAGGCCTGCCGGGATGTAGGAATTCGGAACGGTAGCGGTTCCGTGAAGGATGCTGTCGCAGACAGCGTTTCTGTCGATGGAAAGGCTGAGAGCTTCTCTGACCTTGACATCCGGGATGCTCTTTACGTTGAAGGAAATGGAGTATCCGCCGACCGGCTGGAAGCCGTGGATGTAATCCTTGAACTCCGGATTGTTTGCGTATACCGGATACAGAGCGGTATCCATGTCAACATAATCAACATTGCCTGCCTGGTATTCCAGGATCTGAGTGTTGGTGTCGTCGATGAACTTGTACTCTACGCCGTCCAGCTTAGCCGGTTCGCCGTGGTACTCATCAAATCTTGAAAGTTCAACGCCAACGCCTGTCTGATAGGAGTCAAGCTTGAAGGGGCCGGTTCCGATCAGGGTCGACATTGCCCAGGTGTCTCCGGCTTCCTCGCATGCAGCCTTCGGATAGATGCTGCAGTAAGGAGTGGAAAGAACGGAAACAAAGGGAGCGAATGGAGAAACCAGCTTTACGGTGAAATGAGTATCATCATCTACTGTGATACCGGTAAGCTCTTCTGCTTCACCGTTCAGCAGGGCATCGTAGCCTTCAACATACTGAAGGAGGCTCGCCATGGAAGCCATCTTAACGACGCGCTCCAGTGAGAATTTGACATCCTCCGCGGTCAGTGTCTCGCCATTATGGAACTTGACATCCGGAAGCAGCTCGAACTGATAGGTCAGGCCGTCTTCGGAGATGACAGGATCACCGGTAACCAGAGTGGGTTCAATGGTACCGTCATCCAGTGAGGTGTAAAGGGATTCAACTACGTTGTCAGTGATCTTCATGATGATACTGTAGGTATACTGATGAAGATCCAGGGCCACCTGCGGATCCACCGCCGCAACTCTGACGACCTTGCCGCCTTCTGCCGCATTCGCAGCGAGTGTCAGACCGCACGCCATGGAAAGCGCAAGAGCGCAGGTCATCGCTTTTCTGAGCCATTTGTTCATAACTTTTCCTCCTTTATAAAATTTACAAAGTGATATACTACAGTATAGCACAGCAGAAAGAGTTTGTGACCATATACAGTAAAATTCCTAATGGCCATCGCCTTCAGGTAAAGGGATTCCAGAACCGGCTTTTGTTGACTGCGGCATAGAGGATGGTAAACACAAGCAGCATCACCCCGAACAGGATGCACGCGATGTCGGCTGCGGTAAATTTCCTTCCCATGTACCAGGTCCGCTTCCGGTTTTTGCCGAAGCCCCGAAGCTCCATGGCGTTTGCGATCACATCGATCCGGTCCATGCTGGAGAGGATCAGAGGAAGAATGATCGAAGCTGCCGCGGCGATTCTCTTAAAAAGGTTTTCTTTTTTACTCATCTCAACGCCCCTTGCCTGCTGGGACAGGGAAATGTCATGATATTCGTTCTGCGTGTCCGGGATATACCGCATGGCCAGGGAGACCGCGTACGAGATCTTGTAGCTGACGCCCAGCCGGTTTAAGGAAGCCGCGAATTCGCTGGGGTTCGTAGTCGCGACAAACAGCAGGATCATGGGGATGGTCCCGGTATATTTCAGGATGACATTCGCGTGGTAAAGAAGCTGCTGCTTTGTGACGGTATACCGTCCCGCGATCGTAAACAGAAGATCCCGGGAACCATAGATCGCGACGCCCTGTTCCGGAGAGAAAAGATAGATCAGCAGGTTGTTCAGAAGCATGATGGCGATCGTGAGGATCAGCATGGTTTTCACTTCGCGGATCCGTATTTTTGAGACCCTGAACAGAATCGGACCGAGTACTGTCAGGAACACCAGGAACGGTGTGCAGAAGGTCGTCATTGCGGCGATCGACCACAGGATCAGCACAGCAAATTTGGACGCGCCGGTCAGGCTGTGGATAGGCGATCTTCTGTCGATATAGTTAAATATCCGGATCATTTCCTCACCCTCCTGTCGTGATCAATAAACCGCTGGACAAAGCTTCTCGGATCGCTGATACCGCAGATCTCCGCCAGTGTGTACAGCGAAGTTTCCTTCAGGGCAGCCTGCCTGACGACGTCCTTATCCGTGAGGATTCCCGCAGGCGTATCATCGCGGATGATCCGGCTGCCGTTAAATACAAGCGTCCGCCGGGC
>CADCOP010000094.1 GCA_902803065.1 uncultured Lachnospiraceae bacterium
AGGATACCCGTATCCTTTCCCAGAACGCAAAAGCTCCTGAAGTCAGAAGCAAGCCCGGTACCCAGGCATTTCACATACGCTTCCTTCCTGCTCCAGATCTTTCCCAGGAAATCTCCCATTTCCCGTTCAGACAGCGAAGCCTTCTCCAGCATGGATCGCTCCGCCGGATGCAGGATGCGCCCTGCGAGTTTTAAGTTCCAGCCAAACCTTCGTTCCGCATCAATGCCGCACGTCCCGCTTCCGGCGGCGGCTGCAGCGGCATAGCGGCAGTGTGTCAGGCTGATGTCTGTCCCGGGAAGGAAGAGCGCAAAGGGCTTTCCCAGCGGATCCTTATCAACGCGCACAGGCCCCAGGCGGACAGCGTCCCTGTATACAGCATCACCGGCTGCGGCTGGAAGGTATGCCTTTTCCTCAGGCACGGGATCCTCCCTCGGAAAACAGAGCGGATCAGCTTCCGGGAACCTCTCCCGGAGAAGTCTCTCGAGAATATACCTTGTCAGAAAATGCTGTGCGCCTTTATCAAAACCATCTTTCCCGGCGGTTCTGATCACGCCTGCCGTGACCGGATCCGAAGAGGCGATCATCCGTTTTCCTCCTCACGGCGAAGAATATCGTATTTTTCTGCCGGAGCGGAGAGACGTACCCGCAGCTTCTGTTTCGGATGGGGAGCGCTCTGCATGGAATTGCCTTCCTCATCATAGATCGCGAGGACCTCTGCAGGAATGTTTTCTCCGGAGGGCTTCATGATCTCGATCATCTCACCCACACTGAACTTATTTCTCTGTTCGATCATGATGCAGCCGTCATTGCGCTCATCCGTATCCGCGATACCCAGGTAGGTATAGCCCCGGATATAGGTGTTGCTGTCATAGATCTGCGATTCTTCTGTCGGTTTCCCGAAAAAGAAACCCGTTGTAAACTGACGGTATGTGCAGCTGGCGATCTGGCTTCTGTACCAGTCCATGTTCGCCCGGTACTTTTCAGGGTCCTCCGCGTAATCATCCAGTGCCTTCCGGTAGGTACGGGCCACTGTCGCAACATACAGCGCGTTTTTCATGCGTCCCTCGACCTTAAGGCTGTCGATGCCGGCGTCCAGCATTTCCGGTATATGTTCGATCATGCACAGGTCTTTCGAGTTGAAGATATACGTGCCTCTCTCGTTTTCATAGACAGGCATGTACTCTCCCGGACGCGTCTCCTCCACCACAGAATATTTCCAGCGGCAGGGGTGCGTGCACTCGCCGCGGTTTGCGTCCCTGCCCGCAAGGAAATTGCTCAGAAGGCAGCGTCCGGAATATGATATGCACATGGCTCCGTGGACAAAAGCCTCGATCTCCATATCCTGAGGTATATGCCCGCGGATCTCACGGATCTCCGCAAGGGAAAGCTCTCTCCCGCAGACCACCCTCGTCGCTCCCAGACGGTGCCAGAACAGAAAGGTGCCGTAATTGACATTATTTGCCTGCGTACTGATATGAATATCGATCTGAGGACAGACGCGCTTTGCAATATCAAACAGACCCGGGTCTGAGATCAGCACCGCGTCGGGCATCAGTTCTCCCAGCTCGGCAAAATAATCCTCCGCCTCTGAAAGATCTGCGTTGTGCGCGAGAATATTCGCAGTCACGAACACCTTAACGCCATGCTCATGCGCAAAAGCAATCCCCTCACGCATATCTTCCGTTGAAAAATTGTGTGCCTTGGCGCGGAGACTGAAAGCTTCTCCCCCGATATAAACGGCATCAGCGCCAAACATAACTGCTGTTCTCAGGACCTCCGGACTCCCTGCCGGAATCAGAAGTTCTGCCTTTTTCATGCTGTCTTTCGTCATCTGTTCTCCATTTCCAGATGCCCGCGCATCTTTACCGAAACGGCCGCTCCGTCCGCGACCGGTACGATAGTTGTCAGCAGGCCCTCCGTATTTTTGAGCGCGTACAGGTATTCCCTCATGCGCCTGTAGATCGTCCGGTTCCTTCTTTCAACCGCGTAATGCGATTCTATGATGTCTCCTTCCTGGAGCACATTATCCGAGACAAGCAGTCCTCCCTGCACAAGAAGCCGGAGAATATCCGGAAGGAAATGAATATACTGGCCCTTGGCCGCATCCATAAAGATCATATCGAATGATCCGGAAAGTCCCGGGAGGATGTCCGCGGCATCCCCCTGCAGAAGTTCTATCTTAGCCCCTGCCGGATGCATGGAAAAATTTTTCTGTGCCTGCAGGATCCTGTCCTCTTCCCTCTCGATCGTTACGATGCGGGCATCTTCCGATGCGGCCATAGCCATCAGGAGCGCAGAAAAACCTACAGCGGTCCCCACTTCAAGGATCCGCTGCGGTTTATGCAGCGCGATCAGCACACGGAGAAAGCTTTTCATCTCCGGCCGGATCACCGGCACACCTGCCCTGCGCGCGTCCGTTTCAAGCTGTCCCAGAAAGGGATCCTCCGGTCCCTCCAGAGACCGTATGAATGCCGTCATTCTGTCATCTGTGATCAATATGTACCTCCTCGCCCCGGTCTGATCCGGCGCAGGATCCTCACGAACGGATCACATCCTCAAAGGAATCAATCTCAACATCAGCCACCCGCAGGATTCCCGCGCAGATGCGCTGCAGCATCCTGCACAGGTCCAGTTCCGCGTTCAGGTACTCCGCTATATCCGGATCCCTGTGGAGGCGCTCCCGCGTATGGAACAGCTCCCGCATCTCATCCGTGCGGTCGAACGCGTTTGAGGAATTCTGCAGAAGGAAAACACTTTTGCGGAACGCGTCGATCTGCTCTTTCTTCTCGGGAGCAAGCGCGATCTTAGCGCTTATCTTCCGGAATCTGTTCATCTGGGGGCTCTCACTGACAGCCCTCGTCAGTTCTCTCGTGCAGTGCTCCAGATCTGAAAGCTCACCGGATCTTGCTTCTTCAGCTGTATCATTATTCATAGTCTGTTTCCATCCTGTTCAATGATCAGGCGTCTATATCCATGATGATCGGAAGAATCATCGGGCGCCTCTTGGTCCTCTTCCATATCAGTTCGCTCAGGGAATCCCTGATCGTCGTCTTCATTCTTGCCCAGTCAATAATCTTCCGGTTCATGCAGCCGGCAAGGGCGTCTTCCACTGTCATGCGCGCCTCTTCCATCAGGTCCTCGGACTCCTTGACATAAACGAAGCCTCTGGAGACGATGTCCGGGCCGGCGAGGATCTGCCCGCTGATTCTTCCGAGTGTAAGGGCGACGATCATAATTCCGTCCTCGGCAAGATGCTGGCGGTCACGAAGCACTATGTTGCCCACATCACCTACGCCCAGTCCGTCGACAAGAATGCCCCCTGTCTGCACATGGCCGGACACCTGTGCACCTTCTTCAGAAAGCTCAAGCACATCACCGCTCTTGAGTATAAAGATATGGTCTCTCGCAATACCGAGGCTTTCCGCAAGCTCCGCCTGCGCCTTCAGGTGCCGGAATTCTCCATGCACCGGTATTGAATATTTCGGCCTGACCAGAGAATAGATCAGCTTGATCTCCTCCTGGCAGGCATGGCCCGAGACATGCACATCCTGGAAAATGACATTCGCGCCTTTCATGGAAAGCTCGTTGATCACCTTCGAGACTGCCTTCTCATTTCCCGGTATGGGATTTGAACTGAAGATGACCGTATCCCCCGGCTTGATCATGACCTTGCGGTGCATATTCGCGGCCATGCGGGAAAGCGCTGCCATGGATTCGCCCTGGCTTCCCGTAGTGATCAGAACCATCTTGTCATCCGGATAATTCTTCATCTCCTCAATGCCGATGAGCGTATTCTCGGGAAGATTCAGGTATCCGAGCTCTGTCGCGGTGGAAATGACAGTAACCATACTGCGCCCCTCCACAACGACCTTTCTGCCGTATTTGTAAGCGGTGTTGATGATCTGCTGTACACGGTCAACATTGGATGCGAATGTCGCTATGATGATTCTCGTATCCGTATGTTCCGAAAAGATCGTATCAAACGTCTTTCCCACTGTCTTCTCGGAAGCAGTAAAGCCCTTTCTCTCCGCGTTCGTACTGTCACACATGAGAGCAAGGACGCCCTTCTTACCGATTTCCGCGAAGCGCTGCAGATCGATCGCATCGCCGAACACAGGCGTATAGTCAACCTTAAAGTCACCTGTATGAACAATGGTCCCGGCAGGCGAATAGATCGCAAGAGCGACCGCATCCTGAATGCTGTGATTCGTCTTTATGAATTCGATGCGGAAATCCCCCAGCGAGATGGATTGTCCGGGCCTTACGACTTTGCGCTTCGTTGTCTTGAGCAGGTTATGCTCTTCGAGCTTATGCTCGATCAGTCCCATGGTCAGCTTGGTAGCGTACAGCGGAACATTCAGTTCGCGCAGCACATAGGGCACAGAACCAATGTGGTCCTCATGTCCGTGAGTAAAAACAAACCCCTTTACTTTTTCATAGTTTTCCTTCAGATAACTCACGTCCGGTATGACAAGGTCGATGCCGAGCATGTCATTTTCAGGAAATGCCAGTCCGCAGTCCACAACAACAATACTGTCTCCGTATTCGAAGGCAGTAATATTCATCCCGATCTGCTCTAAGCCGCCGAGCGGGATGATACGCAGTCTTTCAGTTTTATTATCGTTCAAATAATTACCTCCGTATTCTTCCCGGTTCCGGGCCGATGCGCATTCTTCTTCAGGTCTGGGTCTCTCACTTCTCCGCCATGAGAGAAGGCTCAGAAGAAGCATCCGCAATGGTACCGCGTCCGGGTTATTATATATTCTGATCTCATGAAAGCAGCACTTTCTGTGAGTCCTTTTCCCGCGAAAAGCTCTGCCGGGCATGGAAACCGCCCGGTCAAAAAACGCAAAGTGAAAGACCCCGCTTAAAAAGGCGGGGCATACAGCGGACTCTTAAGTCCTGCGATCCATGAAATTTCAAACCGTTTCTGTCTGATTTTTTTCAAATGCCTGCCTGTCAAGATATCCCTGAAGGATATATACGGCAGCAATCTCATCTACATACTCTTTCCTGTGTTCACGGCGGATTCCTGCCTCGATCATAGTCCTGTCCGCCGCTACCGTTGTCAGCCGCTCATCCCACAGCTGAACCGGAAGAAGTGTCCTTCTCTCCAGCATCTCCTTAAACTCGAGGGTCTTCTGAGCGCGCTCACCGAGTGTGTTGTTCATATTTTTAGGGAAACCGAGCACGATCTGCTCTGCCTGGTACTCATCAATCAGCTCTTCGATCCTCGCAAGTGTCCTGCGCAGCTTATTCTCCTGCGTTCTGCGAATGATCTCCACACCCTGGGCTGTCAGTCCCAGCGGGTCGCTGACTGCGACGCCCACTGTTTTCGAGCCGTAATCGAGACCTATGCATCTTCTGATGTGCTTTAATCCTGCTGCCATGATTCGTTCTTTATATACTCCCTGAGCAGTTCTTCCACCAGCTCGTCCCGCTCAACTTTCATGATGAGGCTTCGAGCGTTCTTATAACTGGTAATGTACGTCGGGTCCCCGGACATGATGTAACCGACGATCTGATTAACAGGATTATAACCTTTTTCAGCCATTGCCTTATATACGATCTCGAGGACCAGCTTAGCCCTTGTCTCGGGATCCGTACTGACATTAAAATACTGTGTGTTGTTAATATCCGCCATTACTCTCACATCCTTTTCTTTAAATATAATATGAAACCTGTTCTTTTTATTGTAATATAAACGGATTAAAGAATCAATCCCTTATATCTGCGGTAAAGATAAGAGTCTCCTCATCCGGTCCCGGATAACTGATCCTGCCCTTAAGGATACGTCCGCGGAGGGATGCTGTCGTTTCATCGCTGCTTACAGGCATGGCTGCGCGTATGTATTCACGCGTATGGCCGATCATATATTTTTCCCCGCCGATCGTCTTTTCTTCTTCCAGCAGGATCTCGGCCGGACGCTTTGCAAGCCGCTCTTCGTATGCTTTTCTGTTCACTTCATTCATTGCAAGAAGAACATCGCTTCGCTCGCTTTTGACTTTTTCAGTCAGCTGCCCGCTCATCCTTGCGGCAGCGGTTCCTTCCCGTTTTGAATATTTAAACACATGCGTCTCATAAAAACGGATCTTCTCAAGGAAACCGCGGGTCTGCTCAAATTCTTCTTCTGTCTCTCCCGGGAAGCCTGTGATCACGTCTGTCGTAAGCGCCGGATCGTCAAAAAACGCCCGGAGAAGCCGGCATCTTTCCTCAAATTCCGAAGACGTATACCTTCGATTCATCCTGCGAAGGACCGTGTCGCTTCCGCTCTGCAGAGACAGATGAAAATGCGGGCAGAATTCCTTTATCCCGGAGATTCCCCGGACAAATTCCTCCGTAATGATTCCCGGTTCCAGCGATCCGAGCCGCACGCGCTCTATTCCTTCCGTGGCAGCCGTCTCCCGGATCAGCCGCAGCAGGTCTTCTCCGCCTTCAAGGTCCTTCCCGTAAGAGCTGAGATGGATGCCTGTCAGTACGATCTCCTGTATGCCGGTCCGCGCAAGATCCCTGACCTCGCGCACGACATCCGCGGAGCGCCTGCTTCGGGCTTTCCCGCGCGCGAAGGGAATGAGGCAGTAGGTGCAGTACTGGCTGCAGCCATCCTGTACCTTTATATATGCTCTGGTATGCTCGCTCGTACGGCTGAGCTTCATCTCCTCATACTGGCTGTGCGTACTGCTCTGTGTGACAAGAGTGCGGGAGCGCTGCTCTTCCTCTGCCGCGGCTCTCCGGCTCTCCCAGAATTCATCCAGTATCTCAACCAGCCTGCTCTTCTGATTATTGCCGATGATGATATCTGCCTCGACTGCAAGCCCTGTCTTTTCCATGGCAGCCTGTACATAACAGCCGACAGCTACAACGATCGCCGAGGGATTCATTTTCTTAGCCCTGTGCAGCATCTGCCTGGATTTCCTGTCAGCAATATTCGTCACCGTGCAGGTATTGACCAGGTATACGTCCGCGCCTGGAGCGAACGGAACAATGGTATATCCCGCCTCCTCCAGCTGCTGCTGCATGGACTCGGTCTCATATGCGTTTACTTTGCAGCCCAGATTATGAAGAGCTGCCGTCCGTCTGCGAGCGGTCATTTATTTTTCCCCATCTTTCGGTTGTCCCTGATTGCTGTTCTTTTCCCTTTTTGCGCCTTGACTTTTGCCGGTACACAGTTTAATATAGCCGTGTGAAGCGACAAAAATACATACAGATCACAGCAGCTGCACCGTCTGGCAGTTTAAGGAGGCACAAATGAAAACAGTACAGATATCTCTGAATTCTATTGATAAAGTTAAATCTTTTGTAAATGATATATCCAAATTCAACTCTGATTTTGATCTTGTATCCGGAAGATACGTGATCGACGCAAAGTCTATCATGGGCATTTTCAGTCTGGATCTCTCCAAACCCATTGATCTCACGATTCATTCGGAAGAGGATGTTGACAAGATCCTTGAAGTCCTGAAGCCTTATATTATCTGATTTTTCTCTGAATATCAACTGAAAATTTTATCCCCTGTGCACAGGCACAGGGGATTTTTTCTCATCCGATCTCGATCACTTCGTCCGATGCAAGCGCTTCCTCTACGAGCTGATCGATCTTCTCTGTCAGATTCTGTTCCGACTTTACGATCGATTTCAGGTTTGGCTTTGTCACCGGGTGCTTTGCCACGAAGATCGTACAGCAATCCTCAAACGGAAGGATCGATGTGTCATATGTACCGATCTTCAGGGAAATATCTATGATGTCCTGTTTGTCAAACCCGATCAGAGGCCGGAATACGGGAAGCGCGCACACCTCATTCGTAACTGCCAGGCTCTGGACTGTCTGGCTTGCCACCTGCCCTATGCTCTCTCCTGTGATCAGCGCGAGAGCGCCGGTATCCTGCGCTATTCTCTCCGCGATCTTCATCATATACCTGCGCATGATGATCGTCAGCTGGTCATGCGGACACTTCTCATAGATATACAGCTGTATGTCCGTGAAGTTGATCACATGCAGGCGCATCGGCCCGGAGTATACGGAGACTTCCTTTGCCAGATCCACGACCTTCTGCTTTGCTCTCTCGCTCGTATACGGCGGAGCGTGGAAATATACCGCATCGATCTCAACGCCGCGTTTCGCGATCATGTATCCGGCCACCGGGCTGTCGATTCCGCCGGAAAGCAGCAGCATCGATCTGCCGTTCGTTCCAACAGGCATTCCTCCGGGACCCGGAATGACTCTTGAATACATGTATACCCGGTCCCGGATCTCTACATGCACCAGTATCTCCGGCTCATGTACATCTACCTTCATTTCCGGAAACGCGTCAAGGACTCTGCCTCCCAGGTATGCTGATACTTCCATGGACGGAACCGGATAGGTCTTCTTCGCCCTTCTTGTATCGACCTTGAAAGACTGTTCGTGTGACGCGTAGGTCTCCTCAAGAAAGGTTACGATATTTCTGCCCATGGCTTCCAGACTGTCATCCTCTGTGACCATGACAGGGCAGATGCCTACGATACCGAATACATGGGTCAGCGCTTCCACCGTATCTTCAAAATCAAAATCCCCGCTGCATTCCACGTATATGCGTCCCTTTTCGCGGGATGTTTCAAAAATGCCGTCCACAGATTTAAGAGCCCTGCGGATCTGCTTTTCAAGAGCCGCCTCAAAAATGAAGCGGTTCTTTCCCTTGACTCCTATTTCTCCGTATTTGATCAGAAATGTATGAAACATAGTCTGTTATCCTCCTGTCAGTGTCTGGTAAATCTGCGAAGCACGGGAAGAAGCTTTCCGATCTCTTCCAGTGTATAATCCACTTCCTCAGCCGTGTTGAACCTGCTGAAACTGAAGCGTAGCGCTGATTCCTGCTCTTCAGCAGGCATGCCAAGCTGTATGAGCACATTGCTGACCGGAAGCTTCTTATTCGAAGAACAGGCGGAGCCGGCGGACACATAAATGCCCTTTTCCTCAAGCGCGTGAAGCATGACTTCACTGCGGACTCCGACAAAAGAAGCATTCAGTATATGCACGGCGCTCTCTTCCCCGCAGCCTGAATGAAGTACGACTCTGTCCATTTTCATAAGGCCTTCCCGGAGACGGTCCCTGAGCATCTTAAGATGCTGCGTGTTTTCTTCCAGATGATCATAGCAGTCAGCGGCTGCCCTTGCCATTCCGGCAATTCCCGGCACATTGTCCGTGCCGGAGCGCATTCCCTTCTGCTGTCCGCCTCCGAGGATGAGCGGATTGATCTTTGTCTTTTCCCTGATATACAGAAAACCGGTGCCCTTAGGACCATGAAGCTTATGGCCGCTGACGGAAAGAAGATCAATGTTCCTGCGGCCGGGACGTATGGCGTATTTGCCATAGGACTGGACCGCGTCAACATGAAACAGTATATCCGGAGAGAATGCTTTTATAATGGAAGCAGCCTCCTCCACAGGCTCGATGGCGCCTACCTCGTTATTGACCTGCATCATGGAAACCAGAATCGTATCATTGCGCAGCGCTTTTCTCAGATCCTCAGGATCAACGTGCCCCATCCGGTCGACCGGAAGGTAGGTAACGCGAAAGCCCTGCTGCTCGAGATACTGCATAGGCATAAGGACCGAAGCATGCTCGACAGCTGTTGTGATCAGGTGCATTCCCCTGCGGCGGTTTGCCATCGCGCCGCCGACAATAGCCCAGTTGTTTGCCTCCGTTCCTCCGGATGTAAAAAAGATCTCCTTTTCACTGCATTTGAGTGTAGAAGCGATCATCTCCCTGCTGCAGCGGACGATCTGCTCCGCTTCCACGCCCTTCATATGCTGTGACGAAGGATTCCCGAAATCGGTCTCCATCGCCCGTACGACTTCGTTCCGAACACTCTCTGTGACAAATGTCGTCGCAGAATTATCCAGATATGCTTCCATGTATTGCCGTTTCCTCCTGTATGTCCGCGCGGTTTCATGCCCATGCGGTACAAAGTGCCTTACCTTTCGAGATGATACATCAGAATCGACAGGACGGTCATGCCCGCCGTCTCTGTCCTGAGAATCCTCTTTCCGAGAGTGATCGTCTTTCCTCCCACCTTCTGCAGCTGTTCTATCTCTGATTCCTCAAAGCCGCCTTCCGGTCCTATAAAAACACCGATGCTCTCTCCCGGCTTCAGGCTGTCAATGATTCTTCTGGTCTGCTCCATGTCCCCGGCAAGCTCGTAGGGTACAAGAATATGATCCAGGTCCCCGGCGATACCTGCTGCCTCAGAAAAACCTGCGATCTCATGCACCTTGGGAATGATCATACGTTTGGACTGCTTGGCAGCGCTCTCGCTGATCGCATTCCATCGTTTTACCCTGGCAGCTGCTTTCCCGCCATCCAGCCTGACAACCGACCGTTTCATGGAAACAGGAACGATTTCACTGGCCCCGAGCTCCACCGCTTTCTGTATGATCATTTCCATTTTATCGCTCTTGGGGAGTCCCTGGAAAAGAGTGATCTTCGAGGCAAGCTCTGCCTCGCCGTGCTCCACCCACATGATCCGCGCCGTGACTTCCTCATCGGAAAAACCGCTGATGCTGCAGCGGAAATCCCTGTCATCTTCTCCGGTGCATATTCTCAGTTCCTCGCCAACACGCATGCGAAGCACATTCCGGATATGGTTAACATCCGGTCCGGTAATGCGGATCTCTTTCTCCCCGATCTGCTCAGGTCTGACAAAAAAATGATACATGTATTATGCCTTTCCCGCCGTGATGCAGACCCACTCGCCCTGCCGCGTTACTTCTATTATATGAAGGCCGGCTGCCGTAATTGCTTCTGCGACGGCCTGTTCCTTCACGTCAAGAATACCCGATGTGATATACACGCCGCCGCTCTTCATGTGACGGACGACCTGCGGAGTCAGCATGATCAGTACATCTGCCAGGATATTGGCAGCAACGATGTCGTACTTTTCAAAGCCGACCTTTTCCTGCACCTGCGGGTCATCGATCAGATTGCCGATCATCACATCCATAGCATCTGCCGGAATATCATTGGCCTCCATATTCTCCTTTGTAGCCGGGAGAACACAGGGGTCAAGATCCGTACCGACCGCATGCGCAGCCCCGAGCTTCAGGGCAGCGATCGAAAGAATTCCGCTGCCTGTGCCTACGTCCAGTATCTGCGTGCCGCTGTTGACATATTTTTTGAGCTGGCGAAGGCACAGCTGCGTTGTTTCATGCATTCCGGTGCCAAAGGCTGTTCCCGGATCGATATGGATCACGAGCTTATCCTGATCCTCTTCCTTCATCTCTTCCCAGGAAGGAATGATCAGCATATCGTCGACATAAAACTGGTGGAAATACTGCTTCCAGTTATTGATCCAGTCTTTGTCCTCCGTCTGTGACTTTTCGATGGAAGCCTCGCCAATATCAACAAATTCCCGGAGTTCATCCAGAGCCGCGCGGACACGGGCGAGAATCTCCTCATTATCTTCATCCGCGTCAAGATAAAAACTGAGATATGCTGTTCCGTCATCCGGTCCTGCTGTCATGGGAATATCCACAAACATCTGCTTCTGTTCTTCCTCGCTCAGCGGGACATTATCTTCAATCTCCACTCCTTCGATTCCGGCTTCCGCCAGGGTCGCGATCACTATGTCTTCCACCCCGGTCAGAGTTTTTAAACGATATCTGTTCCAGCGCATATATTCCCTGCCTTCTCTATCAAGTATTTATCATGTATTTCCGCACGCTTTCCGGCGCAGTCAATCGTTGTATCCGTTCGGGTTTTTTGACTGCCAGTTCCAGGAATCAGCGCACATTTCATCGATTCCGTACTGCGCTTCCCATCCGAGCTCGCGCTTTGCCTTAGAAGGATCACAGTAGCAGACCGCAATATCTCCTTCGCGACGCGGACGGATCTCATAGCGGATGGAATGTCCGCAGGCTTTTTCAAATGCCGCAACGACCTGCAGTACACTGTATCCGTTCCCTGTTCCCAGATTGTAAACGCTCACGCCTTCCCTGTCTGAGAGCTTGCGGATCGCGCTCACATGTCCCTTTGCCAGGTCAACGACATGAATGTAATCCCTGATTCCCGTTCCGTCCGGAGTATCGTAATCATTGCCGAACACGCCCAGGCACTCCAGCTTTCCGATCGCGACCTGCGCCACATACGGAAGAAGATTGTTCGGTATCCCCTTCGGATCCTCCCCGATCATTCCGCTCTTGTGAGCGCCGATCGGATTAAAGTAACGAAGAAGAATGACATTCCATTCCGGATCTGCCGTATGGATATCTGTCAGGATCTGTTCCAGCATCCATTTCGTCCAGCCATACGGGTTCGTGCATACGCCCTTGGGGCATTCTTCCGTGATCGGAATAAATGCCGGATCTCCGTATACAGTCGCTGAGGAGCTGAAAATGATATTCTTTACGCCATGAGAACGCATCACATCCGTGAGCACAAGCGTACCGTAAATGTTGTTTGAATAGTACTCGACCGGCTTGCGAACGGATTCCCCGACCGCCTTGTATCCGGCAAAATGAATGACCGCATCGATCGCATGCTCGTTGAATATCTTATCAAGAGCTTCCCTGTCGCTGATGTCAGCCTCATAAAAATCGACGGATCTTCCGGTGATCTCACAGATTCTGTCAACAGCCTTACGGCTGGAATTGTACAGATTATCAACGATCACGACATCATATCCTGCCTCCAGCAACTCAACACATGTATGGCTTCCGATGTATCCGGCACCGCCGGTAACAAGAATCTTCATATTTTCTTCTCCTCTCATTCTCCGATACGGACGCCGCCCTCAGGGCGGATGGAAAGCACATGACAGCATCCGCTGCCAAGTATCTTTTCAACTGAATTTCTGAAATCATCAAGCATATCCACCGGAACAAATGCCTGAACGGTTCCGGCAAAACCGCCGCCATGGACTCTGCAGGCGCCCCGGCCGCCGAGAAGCTTCTCACAGACAGCCAGCGTCACAGCCATTTCCTGATGTTCTTTGCTGCCGCAGGGAACGATATTCTGCAGGTACATCCATGAGCTGCGTCCGGATTCGTTCACGAGACGCAGGAACTCATCCGTATTTCCGCTCTCAAGGGCTTTTGCCTGCTCCGGCACCCTTTCGTTATCCGCATAGAAGTGGAACGCCCGGAGAACAGCTCTGTCTCCCGCTTCCTTCCGCAGCTCCGGAATCCTCTGGATGAATTCCCCCTCCGGAATATCGCGGAGCACTTCCTTTCCAAAGCAGGTGCAAAGCTTCTTCAGCTCCAGCGGAATAGCCGCATATTCATCCGTAAGATCCGCGTGATCCGCCCCGCTGTCTATAATGCAGAGAGCCAGGCCGCAGGCAGCAAAATCAACATCCAGCTTATGTACGATGGGATGTTCCGGGTCATTAAAATCGATCGTGAGAAGATTTCCCACAGAAGAAGCGGTCTGGTCCATCAGTCCGCTGGGCTTTCCGAAGAATACATTTTCAGCGTACTGTCCGATCTGAGCGATCTCAACAGCATCCGCCTTTTTTCCGTAAAACAGATGATTGATGATATGACCGATCAGGACTTCGAAGGCGGCGGAGGAACTGATTCCGGATCCGGGAAGCACGCTGGATGTCACAGCTGCCTCAAAACCCGGAATACTGCAGCCTCTCTGTATAAATGCTGCCGCGACACCGCGGATCAGCGCAGCTGTGGAGTTCTTTTCATCCTCAGCCGGTTCGCAGGAATCGAGGGCTATCTCACACATCGGGTATCCTTCGGATTTAATGCGGATCCTTCCGTCATCCGTGATACGGACTGCAGCAATGGTATCCATGTTAACGGAAGCCGCAAGCACTCTTCCGTGCTGATGATCGGTATGATTGCCTCCGATCTCTGTCCTTCCCGGAGCAGAAAACAGGGCAATGTCTCCGCCTTTGCCGAACGTGTCCTCAAACAGCTGCAGGAGTTTTTCATATCTCTCCCTTGCCCTGTCTTTTTCAGGACCATACAATGTCTGTGCAGTTTCACTGAAATCACCGGTTCCGAAATAAACCTCCCAGTCTTCTCTTTTCATGACCCTTCTCCTTTTTGGATACGACTGTTAATACACCTGAGCCCTTATTATAATACGATTTTTATTTATTGTCACTATGCGGAATCAAAGCGGGGCTGCCGCGCTGAGCAATCGGCCGTCAGCAGATCTGACGGATACGAATGCAAAGCAAGGCAGCCCCGCTTTGATAAACGATATCTTATATTACCGGATGATTATCAGGCACATCCGACTGTCAGTACGATGTTTGAGAAAACTCTCTTTTCGCCTGTGGAGATCGCCAGATAAATGTCATCCTTCATGCACATGTCATAGTACTCATAGCGGCCGAGCTTTTCCAGCGGAAGACCGAGTTCTTTCTCGAACTCAGCGAAGATCTCCGGTGTGGAGCCGTCGCCGGGAGTCATAACTTCAGCTTTCTCGAATTCGCATACGGAATGGAGCGCTTTAAGAACATCCGTTACCGTCGGAAGTCCGGGAGTCACGCCAAGGTATACACGTATAGCTTCAGGATTGCTCTTCTGGTCGATCGGATAATTGCCGTCTCCGATCAGGATCTTGCTTCCGTGTCCGCAGTAGGAAAGCGCGGAAATAATGTCCGGATGGATCAGTTTTGTCGTAAGCATTTGTTTACCTCCTTTGAAATGATTTATTTCTTTTCATCCTCGCGGAGCTTGCCGAGAGATCCGCCCGGATGCCACTTCACATACTGTACCGGGTCAATGTCCTTATCCTTCTGAAGCGCTACGGAGAGTGCCTGCAGCACCAGCGTCTCTGCAAGGATAGACATGCGGGGAGCTCTGTTCAGCGGGCCGCCTTCTCTCTTTACGCCGGCGAAGATATGGACCGCGCTCTCCTGCGCGAGCCAGGATTCACGGTTTCCGGAAACTCCGATGACCTTGCAGCCGTTGTTCTTGACTGCAGTCACAGTCGCGCGCATCTCAGCTGTCTGGCCGCTGTTTGAAATGAAGATAACAACATCACCGGGAACCAGCTGTCCGCAGGAACCATGCACTGCTTCGGTCCCGTGCAGGAAATATGCCGGGTTGCCTGTGGAAGACATGACTGACGCAATGTATCCGGAAATGTGTCCGGGTTTGCCGATGCCGGAAACGTGAACGCGTCCGCCGTTCTTCTGGGCTTCGAGAATAAGGTCTGCAGCTGCCTCGATCTCAGCATAATCCATATTGTCAATGAATTCTGACAGATCATTCTTTACAACATCAAGAAATACATCATATGCTTCTTTGCATTCTGGTTTCATTCAGATACCTCCTACTTCAGTACGCTCGTATCCGGAACCTGGCCAAAGCGCTCACGGAGGAAAGCCTCCACGTCATTGAGTTTCGGCAGGGAAGGCATGGCCCCCATTGCTGAAACCGTAAGCGCTGCCGTATGGTTCGCGAAGCGGAGCGTCTCATCATATCCCCAGCCGCAGCTAAGGCCTACGCACAGTGCTCCGACAAAGGAATCACCTGCTGCGGTCGGATCAACAGCCGTAATGTCTTCCGCGCAGGGGCTGTAGAAAACGCCGTCTTTTTCCGTATCAAGAATGGCTCCGGCTTCGCCAAGGGTGATCAGAACGTTCTTCACGCCCTTTGCCTTCAGGGCTGCCGTTGCAGCCTTTGCCTCATCCATGTTGACCGTCTTTCCGTCATGATGGATGCGGATCCCGACCATATCAAAAGCTTCATGCTCATTCGGAGATATGTACGCAAGATGAGAAAGGAAGTCATCGGAAAGCGGCGCACTCGGCGCAGAGTTGAGCATGACAGGTACGCCCTTCTCATAAGCGTAGGAAGCGACGAGCTCATTGATCTCCATCGGGATCTCCAGCTGAAGAACGACCAGATCATACTCAGCGATCTTATCCTTCAGGAAAGCCACATCTTCCTTTGTGATACTCATGTTTGAGCCGGACAGTACGATGATCCGGTTGACCGTCTGTTTCCCGGGAGCCTCCTCAAGAATGATGACGCTGCATCCGGACGGAAGCTTGTCATCATAGAGAATATGCTCTGTATGGATACCGGCTTCCCGGCAGGTCTTAACCATCTCTTCGCCGTTTGCGTCATGGCCGAGTTTTCCTACCATGGTGACGTCAGCTCCGAGGCGGGCCATCTGGACAGCCTGGTTTGCTCCTTTTCCGCCCGGTGCCTTTGAGAAAGTTCCTCCAAGGACCGTCTGCCCTTCACGTGGAAAGACAGTTGTTGTTGCGATCTGATCCATGACGAAACTGCCGACTACAAGAATCCTGGGTTTTGCCATTGTTCATTTCTCCTTTCCTGGTTTATGTTACGCTGCTTGCGGATGTACAGATCAGCCGGTATATCCCATAAGGGCTCTCGGAAGGAAGAGTACAACATCCGGGAAATATGTGATGACGATCAGAACGATCAGCATCGTGACCAGCGGCCACCAGATCTCCTTGATTACATCCTTCAGAGGTGTACCGGAAATTCCGCTCGTGATAAACAGAAGCATTCCGAACGGAGGAGTAGACAGACCGATCATCATATTGAAGATCACGACCAGTCCGAAATGAACCAGGTCAATGCCGAAGGATTTAGCCAGCGGCAGAACGATCGGGATAAATACGACCTGAATAAC